>JAITSR010000107.1 GCA_031287655.1 Clostridiales bacterium | reverse complement strand
AATGGGTCGGAAGGCCGAGCGGCCCGACAAAATTTGCCAGCGTCTCGCCTTCGCGAAGGAGCCCGAGCCGCCGGGTCGTCTTTCCGACCTCCTGAACGATGATCGTCACGGTCCCGGCCTCCGGGTCAATATCCGCGACCGTAAAGGGGACGCGCTCCCCGTCCTCGTCGATCCTGAGGACGATAAACTGCCCCGGAAGCGCCTTTTTTGCGACGCGCGGAGCCTTGATTTCATACAGCTTGACCTGATTGTTCAGCGTGCGTTTGCGAATGATTTCAAACATGCTCAGAGGTTTCTCCCATACATTATGATCATAAATCCTGTCTGTGTCCCGCGGCCCTGCCGCGCTCACATCGATCTATTATATAGAAACCTCCGCCCGATTTCAATCTAAAAAATTTCCTATTTTCCGATTGACACCTTTTCGAGGACGACGTCCGAAAAGGGCTCATGCCACGGGCCGTGAATAAAGCCCTTGTCCTTGACGAACATCGGCACGTCGTTGATCGGACCCTGCACCGAGCCGGTCGACGTTTTGAGGTTCATACAGATCGCCTGCGGCTCCACGAGGCCGATTTCGGGGTTTGTCCAAGGCCCGAGATAGACGTCGATCGCGTTGTCCCGCACCTCGCAGCCCTTTTGGCCGTCGACCGCGATCCCGGCGCCGGTCAGCACAAAGAGCCCGTCGGGCGTCGTGTTGCCGTTCATCTTCGCGTTCAGGCAGAAGTTTCCGGTCTCCCGCATCCACGCAAAGGTCGCGAAGGAGAGGCAGATGTGCTGATGCGCCTTATACGAGGTCCAGAATACGTTATTCGTAAATTCACAGCCCGTAAAATCCCAGTCGTGGTCGTAGTTCAGCCAGCCGTCCGCGTTGATGCCGCCAAAGCCGCTGTTCCCGACGTTGATGAAGGTGTTGTCTCGGCAGACGCTGTTTTGCGGGTCTCCCGGTTTGAAATAGAAGATGACGACGGAGACGTCCGTCGCGTCGATGATCCCGTTGCGCTCGATCAGCGTCCCCGTGCCGTGGATCGTCGCGCCGTCGCACCAGAAGCCGTCAAAATGCTTTGACGCGTAGCATGTGATCAGGTTGTCCCGGATCGTCGTATTCCGGACGCTGTAAACCTCGAGCGACGTGCCGCCGATCGAGTCCGTCAGCCGGTTGCCGCAAATTTGGGAGCCGTCGCCGTCCGCGCCGATGCATACGCCGCGCCGGATTTTTAAGCAGCGCTCACCAAATTCGGGCCGGTTGCCGTCGACCCATACGCCTTCGCAAACGCTGTCGTCAAGCATGTTCACGACGCCTTTGTTATACATTCCGGTGCGGATAATACGCGCCATTTTCAGATAGTGCGCGCCATACCCGCCGCGCGTCGAGAGCTTTTTCCCCTTGGGGATCATGATCGGCACGTTGGCCAGCACGAGGTCGCCGGGTTCGAGGACTACCTCGCGTTCCGCGGCTTTTAGCATTGCCATCAGTTCCTCCGCGGTGTAGACCTTGCCGGACAGGGAATAGCCGTGATTCGCGCCGCCGAAGTAATACGGCCCCCGCACGATGTCCGGCAGCAGCGCCGCAAATTCATCCGTTTCAAAGAGGGCGTCCGATACCTTCGCGAGACCGTCCGCGCCGATTGCCTCGGCCGTCGCGAGGATTTCCTCATAAGAGGGGTCGCGGTTCAGGATCGCGCGAAAGAGCGTGATCGCCTGCCGCTTTTCACATAATTTCAGCGCGGCGTATTCAGCGCCCGTAAAGAGTTCGCGGGCGATTTTCGCGAGCGTCTCCTTCGAGCAGAGCTCGTCTAAAATGAGTTCCTGACAGCGCCGATACCCCGCGGGGTCCGGCATACGGCCAAGGCCCTCCGTGTAGAGCTTACCGATGAATTGCCCGCCGCCGTACTTAGGGTCGTCCAGCCCGACGTGAATGAGTTCTCTTTTCATATTAACCTCTCAGTTCCTTATAGTCGTGAAAGTGTATCCGGATCATAGATGATCCGAATACACTCCCACAATATCAAATTTATCTTGTTTTGTCCCGCGTTACTTCGACCGCGTGATTTCATCATTCTTTAGGATCAGCATACCGCCCTCAAACCGCGCGCGCGCGATTTCGCCGTCTTGCGTGCCGAGCGGTTCGATCCCGCTGAAGGAGTGGCACACGTCAACCAGCAGGTGCTCATACGCGTGCGTTACGCCGAAGATTTGATCCGGATCGGCGTCAAGGTCGAGCGGCCCGCCGTAGTAAATCGCGCGGCCCTTGCCATACGGATGCTCAAAACCGCATACCACAGGCTTGACCTCCGTTTGATAGTTGTCCCCCGGCTCGGATTTTTTCGGTTTTGCGCCGCACAGCGTCACGACATCCGGCGCGAGGCCCAACCAAGAACTTGAACCTGTGAACTCGTCCCCCGCGTTAAAATCCCGGTTCCAAGCCTGCGGATTTGGAATGAAGCGCGCGTGCCCGCCGCAGAACTGGCTCTCCTTTGTAAAACCGAGCGCCTCGTCAAACGCCGGGACGTTGTCCCCCTCAAGGTCGGTCGCGCGTTCATTCGTCAGCAAAACGCCCCCGGCCTTCACCCAATCCGCGATTTTTTCGAGTACTGCGCGCCGCGTAAAACTCGCGCCGAGCAAAACGAGCACGTTTACGCCGTCGAGCGCGCCGTCAAGGATCAGAGTCTCGCTCAGCATCCAGACCTCAAACTGCCTGCGGATATAGTTCATCGCGATCGAGATGTCCGTGGAGACAGGGGCGGATTCGACCCACGCCTGATCCAGCGGCCAGAACATCGCGACCTTTGAGTCCAACGGGCGCTCGTAGATCAGGTCGGCGTATTGCAGCGCGCGCTTTGCGCCCTCCACGCCATACCCGTCGCTCTTGAGGTTGCCGTAGTAGTGGAAAATCTGCCGGTTCCCGTAGGCCGCGGAGCCGAACATGCGCGTCGTCACGCCCTTTGGGATCATCGGGCCGACGGGTTCGAGCCCCATGTACGCGCCGTAATACTTGCACGCGCTGACCGTGTGGGCCGTGTTGTAATAGTTTTTGGAAAAGGTGTTCGTCTCGTTTGTGAGCCGAATCCCGCCGCCGTGGCGCGCGCTGGCCTTTGCCTGCTGTGCGAAGTCCGCGCCGAGCCAAGGTTCCTCGCTGCCCCCCGTACACATGTACACGGGAGTTTCGGGAAACACGCGGCGGCACTCTTTCATCCAAAAATCGTCATATGACGTCATCGACTCCTTGTACCACATCAGAAAATCAAAATACGCGGTGCGGGAGGGCGCCTTGTGCCGCAAAAACGGGGCGATTTCGGAAAAATCGCCGTAGTTGGCGCGCCAAGCCGCGTTCAGGGCCGAAATGTCGCGATACTGCGCCTTCATCGTGTCTTGCAGCGATTTTACGGCAAAGGCGTCTAAACACCAGTAACCGCGGTGTGTGTGATACATTCCCGGCCAGTTCCCGACGGCGGGGAAGATCGCCTCGCCATAGTCCCCGCTGATGCCCGGCTGTACGGATTCGATGACGTTCCAAGGCAGATAGTGCGCGGCAAAGGCCTCAAGCAGGCGGCTGACCTCGGCCGGCCAATGCGGGTTCCAGATGGATTCGACGCGGTTTTCCGTGCCGTGCTCAAGACATACCATGCCGACGTGGCGCGGGTCCTCGAGCCACCAGTCCGGGAAGCCGTAGGGCGGCCCGAAGATCAGGAAGGGCACCCATTTCATTCCGGCGTCTTGGATCAGTTTTACCTGACGGTCGTAATAATCCCACACAAATTCGCCGCGGCGCGCAGGTTCGATGTGCCGCCAAAACACATAGATTTGGACGGACGTAAAACCGTGCTCCTTCATGAGTTTTAGGGCCGGAACTTCCTCCGGCGTGCCGAACGGGACGCCGCATACGACGATCTCATGCTCATGGCCGCGCCCGTTTGCGGCTTCTTTTACAGTATCCTTCACAATGCGCCTCCGATTCGTCATTAATGTTCAAATCATACTTTAGGAAATGAAACCTCGCTGTGTCTTTTGTCTGCGAGTAGTACATCATGTCAGAATAATCATGTTGATGGTGGGGTTCTGCATTTTCCCCAGGGTCCAGGGGCCGGAGCCCCTGGTCGTCTGAGGGGTCCGGGGAAGTCGAAATCCCCGGCGCGTTTTTGGTACTTTTTCCGCGGTGAAAAAGTATGCCATAATTAACGATAGTCCGGGCCGGTGTATTCATAGGTATAAATCGGCTTGCTCTTGTCCTTCTGCGCCTCGTTGATCTCGTCAATGATCTGCTGGCCGCCCGCCGCGAGCCAATTTTTGACCGCCTCGTCCCAAAGCGTGATGTCGGCTGTCGGGTCTATCATAATCTTATTGCGGGCGGGAACCAAATATTCCTCCTCGAGCTGTGTGCCTTTTTCGGCCATTGTTTTGGAATACGCCTGCCGGTCGTAGTTAGCGCTGTAGTTTTGGACGGAGTCCTCAAACGCGAAGCGGATCAGGTCGACATCCTCCACGGTCAGACCGGCTTGTATGTATTCGTTGTAATATGTGAGCCAGTTCGGCGTCTGGTCCGCGGAGCGGTTCGGGAAGCTCAGCGGCTCCCGGTTGGACTGCGTGAAGCCCGGCTCGCGCTGGTCGTTCGGGATATTGATGTAGTTGCCGTCCGCGTCGCGCGTGAAGGTTTTCCCCTCAAAGCCGTAGCGGTTGATCTCATAGCCGTCTGTGTAGACCCAGTTCAGATAGCGGAAGATGTCGTCCGCCTTGTTTGCGGAGCGGATGTTGATCGAAAAGCCGCGGTCATACCCCGAAGCGTTGTCCGCGCCCGACACGCCGCCGGGGCCTTTGAGCGAGGTGATCAGGCCGATGCTGGCTTCCGGGACGGTTTTGCGCAGATTCGTAAGCAAATCCAGATAGCTGTTCCAGTTGATGCAAATCACGACCGCGTTGCCGGCTTTAAAGGTGTCTGCGCCGCGTTTGCCCGCCGCGATCATGTGATCCGGGTCGATCAGGCCTTCCACGCGCAGGAGATGCAGCCATTCGAGCGCGTCGCGGAACGTCTTTGTCGTGTTGGAGGGGACGATTCTCGACGGATCGTTCGGGTCCGGCATCCAGCCGTGGTTGTAGCCGAACGCGTTATAGACGTTCTGAAAATACCATTCGGAAAAAAGCTCGTTTGTCGTCAGCGTCACCATGTCCGGCTTCGCGCTGTGGATCGCGCGCAGAAAATCCGTAAATTCGTCGATCGTCGTCGGAATCGTGAGCCCGAGCTCCTCGATGATGTCGGCCCGATAATAAATCGGGAACGGGGTAAACAAAGAC
>JAITSR010000036.1 GCA_031287655.1 Clostridiales bacterium | reverse complement strand
ATTTCCGGAGCGCCTTTCACTCTGCCTCCCGTCCCCTGTTTTAAAACAGTAAAATCTTGCGGAACTCGTAAAATGTCTTTTTCGTTAATATTACTTTGCTTTTCATTATAACGATTAATTAGATCGAACAACTCCTGATATTGTCGTGGAACCTTCGCTTGAGCGATAACCTTCGGTGTTTGAAATAGGAGAACTGATAGGCTGACAAATGCTGAAAGTAACACCAAATTGATCCTTTTCATAAGCGCCTCTTTTTAGGCCAAAATAACTAATATTCGATTGCTTTAACGATCTCATAATAACACTTTGTTTTAGTATAAGCAATGTTAAAAAATCATTTTGTATACAGTGCTGTATTGCTTGTATTTATTTAGACAATATCGCCAGATTATACAGTGACAAATCTTTGTGTCCTATTCATCTGCACTAAAATGAAGCTGGGGAGCTTCGATTCTGGACCGTTTCCTGTACACTGAGCACTGACTGCTGTATACTGTTATGCGGAATACAATAAAATACAGGGGCTTGTGAGGGATTAACGATGGAATACAGGGAGTTTGGCAAGACAGGCTTAAAAACGTCCATCTTGGGGTTCGGCGGTTTTCATCTGCTCGAAATCCCGGCGAGCGAAGTCGGCAGCCTGTTAAACGCGTATCTGGACGCGGGCGGCAACTACATAGAGACCGCCGCGAGCTATGGCGACGGCGAGTCCGAGCGCAAGATAGGAGCGACGGTCATGCACCGGCGCGACGAGTTCGTACTCGTCTCCAAGGTCGGCGACCGGGAGAAGGAGACCGCGGCGGCAAAGATCGACCGCACGTTAAAAAACCTCCGCACGGATCATTTGGACGTGCTGCTGCTGCATGGGGTCGAGTCCGTCGCGACGCTCGAGCGGACGCTCGCGGAGGGCGGCGCGTATCAGGCCGCGCTTGCGGCAAAACAGGCGGGCAAGGTCCGGCATATCGGCATTTCTATGCACGGCCAGCCCGCGTCGCTGATCGCCGCGCTCAAGACTGATCTGTTCGAGGCGGTCATGACGACCGTCAATTACTACGACCGCTGCAACTTCCCGGAGATTGAAAACGAGCTGCTGCCGCTCGCGCGGGAAAAAGGCGCGGGCGTGATCCTGATGAAGCCCCTTGCGGACGGCTATCTGTACCGCAGCGCGGAGCAGGCGTTCCGCTACGCGTTTTCGCGCCCCGTCTCGGTCGTGGTCACGGGGATCAACAGCCGGGCGATGCTTGCGGCCGACCTCGGCTTTGCGGAGCGCTACGCCCCGCTCACACGGGCCGACGAGGCTGAACTGCTCTCGGGCGCGCCGGAATTTGGCGATTACGTCTGCCGCCAGTGCGGTCGCTGTTCCTGCGAAAACGGCATCGACATCGGGGAGGTGTTCGCGAGTGAGGCGTATTTTGACCGTCAGATGATGCGCGGCACGGTCGGCGACACCGCGCAGTACGCCCTGCAAGAGCGGCTGCGCTTCTGGTTCAACCAAAAACAGCTCGGCCTCGACCGCTACGCAAAGCTCGACCCGAACGCGGACGCCTGCACCGGCTGCGGCTCGTGCCGCGCGGCCTGCTCCTACGGCGTCGACATCCCGTACAAAATGAAGCTCGCCGCGTATAAACTCGGCGGCAAGGATATTTATTAAAGCGGCGCTTTAAGGAAATACTAAGCGCTGCAGCGTTATTCTAAGGAAGCGCTTCGGAATCCGTATTTTCGTCGCGCAGCGCGGCCAACACGGCGGCGTTGCTCTGTTGGGGGATGGCGCGAAAGGCCGTCCCCGGCGCCATAAGGTCGATCCCGCACGCGCCGCGATACGGACAATAAGCGCAGGGTGTGCGGTCTTTCTTTTTATAGGGCGAGACACGATAGTCGCCGCCGTACAGCCCCTCGCACAGCGCTTTGATGTTGCGCGCGACGGCGCGGCGGATCAAAAAAAAGTCCTCGGCGGAGGGTGCGAACACACGCTTTGCGAAAGCGCCGTCCCGCTTAATCGAGATTCCGCGCACGACGTTGGATTTGCCGCTGTCGAAGATGCCGGTTTCATAAGTCTCGGCGTAAGTGTTTTCGTCCCCGATCACAAAGCCGTCCATTTCCAAAAGGTCCAGCAGTTCGTCAAGGATAGACGCGCCGTCCGCGGAGCTTTGGCCGCGGCCCTCTTTGCGCAGATTCAAAAAAGGCTGGCGCGTTTCAAAATAGAACATCCCGCCCGGCAGGAACGCTCCGTCGGAGTCCTCGGTGTCGGCAGTGTCGGCGGCGTCGGCTTCGGCGGCCGCGCGGAGCGCGATGTCGAGGTAAACGGGGAGTTGAAAGGAGAGGCCGTTCGCGATGTCCGACATCGAAAGCTCCCTGTGTCCGGTCTTAAAGTCGACGACCCGCACAGAGCCCTGCCGGGCGCCGTTCGGGCGGGCGATGTCGACCCGGTCGACGATTCCGCGGAGCGCGACCCTGCGCCCGTCGGCGAGCCCGATCCCGGAGGTCTCGTCTAAAAACGGCATTTCAAACCGCCACGGCCGATAATTTCCAGCGCCGACATGCCGCGCGATCGCGAGCAGACTCCATGCGACGGTCGCTTTTACGCGCTCGAGCAAAAAGCTGTTGCGTTTGTTCGCGAGAAACACGCTGTCCGCGTCCTCGGACAGAATCCGCTCGACCGCGTCCTCAGAGCGGGCCGCGCAATCGGCGGGGCTGAGGCTTTGCCATCCGTCCGCCTCGGAGAGACCGCGCGCGCTAAGCTCGATCGCCCTATGGACAAAGACGCCGATGTCCGGGGCTTCGATCCGGAACTGCTTTCGGGGCCGCGCCGCGATCAGATACTCCCCGAGGTAGGAAAAGGGACAGGCCGCATAGCGTTCGAGACGGGAGACGCTGATGGCCAAGTGATCCGCGGAAGCGAATCGATCTTCGGCGGTCAAACCGTCTTTGGCCGCGGCGTTCGGATGCAGGAGCCGAATCGCGGCGTCGGAGAATTTTACGCCCGCGTCGCGATAGAGAAGCGACGGGGCGATCGCGCGCAGCCGCCCGCCCATTTGCGCGTCGCGGCGCATAAATGCGTAGACAGCGCGCCAATTCGGCGAAAGCGCGGCAAAGGCTTTGCCGCCGGGTCCGTGCGTGAGGTCGGCTGCGAGCTCCGCCGCAAAGCCGTCCGCGCGGCGAGGATTGTGATCCGCCGCCTCCCTGAGCGCGCCGACTAGCCCTTGGAACGCGCTCTCCGGAGAGCCGGTGCGCCATCGGAACAGAGACTTTGAAAAAGCCTCCGTATCCGGCCTGATCGTTTTGTTATGCGGGAACAGTTTTTGCAGCAGACGAATCACGGGGGCGGGCTTCGCGGCTTTGCCGCCCCGCCCCGCGAGCGGCCAGAAAATTCTCAGGTGGCGCGTCGGGATCGTCAGCGTCGCGTACACATTGAACAACGCGTCAAAAGACGACTCAACGGAATCCTTCGCGATCGAAAGGCCGAGTCCGCGCAGCGCGACCCGATCCGCATCGGTCAAAAGCGACGTCGGCCGCGGGGAGGCCGGGAACAAGCCGTCATTTGCGCCGAGCACATACAGCGCCTTCACGGCGTGGCTCCGTGTCCGCTCCGTGCTCCCGACGAGCACCTCGTCTGCGGATGGGGGGATTGCGCCGACCCTGTAGCTCATCGCGCCGCTCCGAAACATTCGCGCGTAGACTTCGAGCGGCCTTTTTTCGGGCGCGCGGTCGCCGCCTCCGAGACTGCCGACATTGCCGAGACTGCCGCCGTACCCGAGTTCGACGATTTGATCCAGCACGTCCGCCGCAAATCCCCAAATCTGCTTGAGCTCCGACGCGGCTGCGCGCTCGTCCGGCGTCTTTTGAGCGCCCGCGAGCCGTTCCATAATGACACGCCGCGCGCCGCAGTCCGTAAGGAACGTATATACCGCGCCGCAGAACTCAGCCGGGGTGCAGCCGCCGCGAACCGCGCGCGAGAATGTCCCGATCGGTTCGAGGAACCGCCGTCTTGCGCGCTCCAAGCCGTCGTCGCGCCACGCGGCCGCGGACGTCCACATGCCGCCGCGAATCCCGCGCGCAAGCGCGAAGTTTTCCAAGCGGTCGACATCCGCCTGCCCGACGTCGGTCAGCCCTGTTTTTAAATAGGAAAAGACGGACTCATAGGAAAAACGGCTCTCGAGGATCGAAAACAGCGAAAAGAGCAGACGGATCAGAGGGTGCTCCGCGATGTCCTTTTTAAGGTCGACAAAGCAGCGAATGCCATACCGCGCGAAAACCGGCTCGACGAGCGCCGCGTAGGATTCCGGATCGGAGCAGATCACGGCGACGTCGCCAAAGCGGTATCCGTACTCACGGCACAGGGAAAGAATATCGGCGGCGGCAAATTCCGTCTCATCAAAGGCGTTCGCACACTCAACAAAACGGATGTTCCCGGCTTCGCGCGGAAAAGGGCGGCTTCGGCTGCGATAGAGGTTCCGCTCCATGTGGAGAAGCGGGGCGCCGACGGCGGATTGGACGCCGCCGTAGTTCCCGGTCTGCGTCGCGTGTTCTGCGCTCTTATCGTGCTCCGCCTGTCCGGTCTGCTCCGTGTGTTCAACATGCTCCGCGTATTCTGCGTGCTCCGTGTGTTTTGCGTGCGGCGGTCGATCTGTATCCGCCGCCGGATCGTCCGGTCGGCGGACGTCGACAAACTCGACCGGGACATCTCCTTGCGCGGCGAGGCGCAAAAGCTCCGCCGCCGTCTCCCGCGTCGGCGCGAACAAATCCCATCGCGCCGGTCCCGACCCCGACGCGCCGCCCGCCGTCCGCCCGGCCAAGGTCACATCCGGCGCGTCGCAGCAAAGGCAGACCGTCAGGTTCGCCGCCCGCCGCATCAGCGCCGCGACGACGCGGTACTCCTGCGCCGTAAAACCGGAAAAGCCGTCGATCCAGATTTCCGCGCCGCCGATGTAGTCGGAAAAAGGGATCGCATCCGCAAGCCGCGTCAGGTCGTCGTCCGTGTCGAGGTAACCGTCGTCGATCCGCGCGCAGTAGCGTTGGTAGAGCGCGGCCAGCTCCCGTATCTTTTGCGCGAGGGAGCGGTCCTCCGCGCGGTCCGCCGCCTCCAAAAGCGCGTCCGGAGTCTGGTTGTGTTGCTTCAATTCGAGGAACATCGCCGCGAGGTCGTCGACAAAACCCTCGCCGACGCTCCGGCGCGCGTGGTAGACGAGGCTCCCGCGCAGTTCCTCAATGACGGCGGTCAGGCAGATTTTTTTGCCGACGCCGTTGATATACCGCCGATTCAACATACCCGCCCCGGCGAACACGCGATGCGCGATCCGCTTGAAAGTCAGAACCGTAGCGTCGGACAGCCCGTCGACGTCGCAGTGGCTGATCAGAGCTTTTTCAGCCTCAAGGTTGAACTGTTCCGGAACGAGAAAAATCAGGGGAGCGCGGCCAAGCCACGAACCCTCGCCCGCGGCCGCGCTCCCGGCGCGCCGCGCGAGCAGCCGCGCTTTTATTTCCTCAAGGCAGAGCCGCGTCTTGCCGCTGCCCGCCCTGCCTGTGACCAGCCTCATCGCCATGCGTCTATCCCTTTTTTTCTCTTGCTCTGCCCGCAAAATAATCATGAGCGTTTGCGCCATAAAAACAGCGCGCTCATGATTGCCGCTCCGGGCAGCGCGCCCAGCGCGTCGACGCCGACGTCGATTATGCTTGCGACACGGCCCGGCACGAACAACTGATGGAACTCGTCGGTGATCGCGTAAAGCGCGCAGAAAGCTACGCAGAACAACAGCGCGCGCCGCATGGAACGCGAGACCGACCGCGAACGTGACGATCGCGGCCGCAGCGACAGCAAACGCGGCCACGGCGAGCGCAGCCACGCGTTCGCGACGAGCAGACCGAGCGCGAAGTATTCGCTGAAATGCGCGGCCTTGCGGACAAGGAAACCCTCTCCGAATAAATCCGTAGCCGCCTGCGCATCAGAAAAGAAGTCGGTAATGATTGCGAGAACGGCGTTGCTCTTTTGCGCGGAAGCCGCCGCGTTATCCGAGGAAAACCAAAAGATCACCGCCATCCACGCCGCGACCGCAATCCAAGATAGTATTGTTTTCAGCTTTTTTTTGCCGGCACGCGCGCGGCTCAACCATTTCACACTACTATCTTACCCGAAAAGCCCCCGCATTTCAACCGCGTCCCAAAACAACATCGGACGTGAGCTTTGAGTTTCACATTTCAGCGTTTCAGCGCTCTCATCGCCCGCATAGCGTTCAGAATCGCGATAACCGCGACGCCCACGTCGCCGAACACGGCCTCCCACATTGTCGCGTAGCCCATCGCGCCCAAGGCGAGAATTACGCCTTTTACCGCCAGCGCGAACACGATGTTCTGCATCACAATCGTCCGCGTTTTCTTTGAGATACGGATTGCGTCCGCTATCTTCGACGGCTCATCGGTCATAAGCACCACGTCGGCGGCCTCGATCGCCGCGTCGGAGCCCACGCCGCCCATCGCGATACCGACGTCCGCCCGCGCAAGCACAGGCGCGTCGTTGATCCCGTCGCCGACGAACAGCAGCTTGCCTTTTCCGGACTTTGTCTCAAACAGTTTTTCAAGCTGCTCTACCTTGTGCTGTGGCAGGAGTTCCGCGCAGACCATATCCAAGCCCAGCTCGCGCCCGATTTTCTCGCCGACCGCGCGGCTGTCGCCCGTGAGCATGGCCGTCCTTCTCACGCCGAGGGCTTTTAACTCCGCGATCGCGTTTGCGCTGTCGGGCTTTACCTCGTCACTGATAACGATATGCCCCGCGTATACGCCGTCCGCCGCGAGGTAGACGACCGTGCCGACCGTTTCAGGCTTTTCAAACGAGATACCCTCCAACAGCTTCGCGCTGCCCGCGAGTACTGCTTTGCCGCCGATTTTCACGCGAACGCCGCGGCCCGCGACCTCCTCGTAATCGACCGCGCCGCCGACCGGCTTACCATAGGCTTTCACAATCGACTGCGCGATCGGGTGGTTCGAGCCGGATTCCGCGCCTGCCGCGAGAAAAAGCAGTTCGTCCGCCGAGTAACCGTTTGCGGGCACGATTTCCGTCACTGCGAACACGCCCTTTGTGAGCGTCCCGGTTTTGTCGAACACGACCGTATTAACGTTGTGAAGCGCGTCAAGGTAGTTGCTGCCCTTGATGAGAATCCCGTTGCGCGACGCGCCGCCGATGCCGCCAAAGAAGCTGAGCGGAATCGAGATGACCAGCGCGCAGGGGCAGGACACGACAAGGAACACCAACGCGCGGTTAATCCACTCCGCCCAAACGCCGCCCAACGCGAGCGGGGGTACGACCGCCAGCGCGACCGCCGCGAACACGACGGCGGGGGTATAGTAACGCGCGAACTTCGTGATGAAGTTTTCCACAGGGGTTTTCGCGTTGCCGGCGTTTTGTAC
>JAITSR010000182.1 GCA_031287655.1 Clostridiales bacterium | reverse complement strand
GTTACATTACAGTTACGCGCACTTTAAAAGAATATTAAGTGAAAGGGCTAATTTACACTAATTCTCCCCTTCTCCGCCGCCGTCGATCGGCAGGCGGATCAGCACGTCCGTTCCCTTGCCGAGCTCGGAGTTGATCGTCAGCGAACCCTGATGCGCGCCGACGATCTCATTGGCGATCGCGAGTCCGAGCCCCGTCCCGCCCATGTCGCGCGAGCGCGCCTTGTCCACGCGAAAGAACCGCTCGCACAGCCGCGGAATGTCCTCCGCCGGGACGCCGATCCCCGTGTCGCTGACCTTGACGTGTACCTCGCTGCCCATCCGGCTGACATAGACCGTAATGCTCCCGCCGTCCGGCGTGTACTTGATCGCGTTGCCGATTACGTTGATGAACACCTGCTCCAGCTTGTCCTTGTCCGCCCAGATGTCCGGCACGCCGCCGAACACATAACACGTCAGCGACTGGCTTTTCTCCTGAGCGCCGATTTGCAGGCGCTCGACGCAGCTCTTGACCGAGAGCACGATGTCCGTTTGGAGGAAGGTCCACCGCACTTGATTGCTGTCAAAGCGCGACAGCTGCAAAAGCTCCCGCACAAGTTTTGCCATGCGGTCCGCCTCGGAGTGGATCACGGTCAGGAAGCGCACCGCGACCTCGCGGTCGTCAAGCCCGCCGTCCAGCAGCGTCTCCGCGTAGCTGATCACCGAGGTCAGCGGCGTGCGCAGCTCATGCGAGACGTTCGCGACAAACTCGCGCCGCAGGTTCTCGAGTTTTTGCTGCTCCGTGACGTCGTGTATGACCGCGATGATCCCGCCGGGCTTGCCCGCGAGGTCGGAAAAGACGGAGCAGTAGATTTCCAGCGCGCGTTCCTCAAATTCGACCGTGCGCGCCCAGTTGCTGAGCTCCCCCGACTCTATGATCCCCCGCACCGTGCGGCCGCCCATGTCAAACAGGTCCGCAAACGCGTCAAAAGGCATGTGCGCGTGCTCGTGGCCGAGCTTTTCCGTCGCGGCGGGGTTCGAGAGGATCACCTCGCCTTTCATATTGTAGGAGATGATGCCGTCCTGCGAGTAGTTTAGAATGTTCTCCTGCTTGTTCTTCTCGCTCGTGATTTCCTCGAGGTTCGCCTTTAACGCCTGTGCCATCTTGTTGGACGCCGCCGTCAGCATACCGATCTCGTCGTCCGACTTCGCCTCGACGGCCTGATCCAAATCGCCCTCCGCAATGCGGTTCGCGGTGTTCATCAGCCTTTTGATCGGATCCGTGATCGTGCGCGCGAGCAAATAGCCGGAGATCGAAGCGATGATCAGCGCGAGCACGATGCTGATCTGGATCGCCCTGCTAAAGGCGTCGGTCATCGAGCTCCACGCCGCGCTGTTGTAGCGGAAGTACAGAATAAAATCGCCGTCCGCGAGCCGGACGCGCCGCGCGTAGTCGTAAAAGCGCTCGGTGTCGGTGCGCACGAGCACGCTCTCCTTGCCCTCCGTCATGCCGCCAAGCACCGTGATCAGGTTCCGGGAGCCGAGGATTTCAGATAAAAATTTACTTTTGTTTGAGTTGAACAGCCCGTCGGACGAGTGGATGATGTTGTTGATGTCCCACGCCTCGATCACCGTGTACGTCTTGTACTCGTCGAGGCTGAAAAGGAGCGTCGCGTTCATCTCGTCGCGCAGATAGATCAGCATGTAATCGAGGTCGTCAATCCCCTCGTTGACCTGCCAGTTGCGAAAGCCGTTCTCGACGCCGGACACAAAGCGGTCATAATAGATCGCCTCGACGCGGTTGTTCAGAACGAGCCCCACAGGCAGGACCAGCGCGATGGCGACAATGATGAAAATAATAACCAGACGCCCTTGGATTGACTTAAACAAGAATCCCTAAGACCGTTCCTTTCCGGCATGAAAAGCAGGCGACAAGGCTAGTCCGGCATGAAAAAGTAGTAGCCCACGCCGCGCTTTGTCATGATGTATTCGCAGTTCGACGGATCGCGCTCGAGCTTTTCGCGGATTCGCCGCACGGTGACGTCGACGGTGCGCACGTCGCCGAAGAACTCAAAACCCCAGACCTTTTCGAGCAGCGCCTCCCGCGAGAAAATTTGCCCCTGATGGTTCGCGAGGAACTTGACGAGCTCAAATTCGCGCCGCGTGAGCTCGACGATTTTGCCGTCGCGGCGGATCTCAAAGCGTCCGTAGTCGATCGTCAGGCCGTTTGACTCAAATGTGCCGACGCCGTCCTTGCCGTTCGGATTCTCGTCGATGACCGTCCGGCGCAGATTCGCCTTGACGCGCGCGACGAGCTCCCTGTTGCTGAACGGCTTTAGGATGTAGTCGTCCGCGCCGAGCTCGAGCCCCAAAATACGGTCGACCTCGTCGGCCTTCGCCGTGAGCATCAGGATCGGCACAGACATCGTCTGCCGGATTTCGCGGCATACGGAAAAGCCGTCCTTTTCCGGCAGCATCACGTCGAGCAGAATCAGATCGGGTTTTTGCGTGAGCGCGATGTGAACCGCGACCTCGCCGTCATACGCCTCAATCGTCTCGAAGCCCTCTTTTTTCAGATTGTACTTCACGATGTCGACGATGCTCTTTTCGTCGTCGACAATCAGAATTTTCTTTGCCATTACAGCTCCTATCCCCGCTTGAGTGCGTCCACCTTATCCAAGCGCTCCCACGGCAGATCGAGGTCGCTCCGCCCAAAGTGGCCATACGCGGCGACCTGCTTGTAAATCGGGCGGCGCAGGTCCAGATCGCGAATGATCGCGGCCGGGCGGAGGTCAAAGTTCGCGCGGATCAACTCCACAATCCGGTCCTCGCCGACCTTCTGCGTGCCGAACGTGTCCACCTTTAAAAAGATCGAGACCGGGCTCGCAATCCCGATCGCATAAGCCAGCTGGAGTTCGCAGCGATCCGCGAGTCCCGCGGCGACGACATTCTTTGCGACGTAGCGCGCCGCGTAGGCCGCCGCCCGGTCGACTTTTGTCGGGTCCTTTCCGGAAAACGCGCCGCCGCCGTGCCGCGCGAAGCCGCCGTATGTGTCGACGATGATTTTGCGCCCGGTCAGCCCCGAGTCGCCCTGCGGCCCGCCGATCACAAAGCGCCCGGTCGGGTTGATATAAAATTTCGTGTCCGCGTCGACCAGCTCCGGCGGCAGCACGGGCAGAATCACGAGCTCCTTGACTTCCTCCGCGAGCCTGTCGTGTTCGATGTCGGGCGTGTGCTGCGTCGAGAGCACGACCGTGTCGATGCGAACCGGCCTGTCGCCCTCATAGACGACCGTCACCTGAGACTTGCCGTCCGGCCTCAAATAGGGGACCTTTTTTGCTTTGCGGACAGCCGAAAGGTTGCGGCAGACGTCGTGCGCGAGTTGGATCGGCATCGGCATGTACTCGGGCGTCTCGTTGCACGCAAAGCCAAACATCAGACCCTGATCGCCGGCGCCGATCTGGTTTAACGCCTCGTCGTCCGACGTCGTTTTTGCGTTTGCCGCGCCGGATTTTAGTTCGAGCGCCTTGTCGACGCCCATCGCGATGTCCGAGGACTGCTCGTCGATTGAGGTGACGACCGCGCAGGTGTTCCCGTCGAAGCCCGCGTTCGCGTCATTATAGCCGATCTCGTTGATCGTCCGCCGAACGATTTTCGGAATGTCGGCGTACGCGCTCGTGCTGATCTCGCCCATCACGAGCACAAAACCGGTCGTCACAGCCGTCTCGCAAGCCACGCGCGCGGCGGGGTCGTCTTTGATCAAAGAGTCGAGCACCGCGTCGGAAATTTGGTCGCACACCTTGTCGGGATGGCCCTCCGTCACCGATTCGGACGTGAAATATTTTTTCGACATAGAAATAAACCGCTCCTTTTTTGAAATTATGCCGGGAAGCCCGGCAGCTCCGGGATCGAGCTGAACAGGTCGTCAAACTCCGGCCCTTCGAGCTTTTCGCGCTCCAAAAGCGCGTTTGCGACCGCGTGCAGCCGGTCGATATTCTGCCTTAGCATCTCGACCGTCTTTCGGTACGACGCGTCGATGATGTTCTTCACCTCGCGGTCGATCTGCGCCGCGATTTCCTCGCTGTAGTTGCGCGTATGCCCGAAATCCCGACCGATGAACACCTCGTCGTTCTCGTCGCCAAAGATCAGATTGCCCATGCTCTCGCTCATGCCATATTTTGTGATCATGTTCCGCGCGACGGAATTGGCCTGCTTCAGGTCGCCGTAAGCGCCCGTGCTGACCTCGCCGAGCACGAGGTCCTCCGCGGCGCGGCCGCCGAGCGCGATCACGATCATCTCCAAAAGCTGCTCCTTTGTCTGATAGAACTTGTCCTCGTCGGGCTTGTGAACCGTGTAGCCGCCCGCGCGCCCGGACGGAATGATTGTAATGCGGTCCACCTTGTCCGTCGTCGACGCGATCTTGACCGCGATCGCGTGGCCCGCCTCATGGTAGGCCGTGAGCTTTTTTTCTTTGTCGTTCATCAGGCGGCTTTTCTTTTCGGG
>JAITSR010000295.1 GCA_031287655.1 Clostridiales bacterium | reverse complement strand
TGACGCAGAAGCCGATTTCGGCGCTGACGCCGGCGCTGACGCAGAAGCCGACTTCTGCGCTGACACGGGCGCTGACGCAGAAGCCGATTTCGGCGTTGACGCGGCGAAAACAGGCGCTGATGCAGAAGCCGACTTCTGCGCTGACACGGCGGAGTCAGACGCCGCCGCGGGCGCGCCGGACTCGTCTTTGCCCAATTTTTTTAACGCGCCGGACACGAGCGCCGCGGAGAGCTCGCCGATCTCCGGCAGCGCGGACTTCCCCGTCACGGGGACGCCGAGGCCTTTGACAAAATCTTCAATGAAGGGCGAGAGTTCCTCGACGACGGCGAGACGCTCGACGCGCGCCGCAAAATCCGTTATTTTTTGCTTTGGCAAGGGATGGACGAGACCGAGCTTTAGTATGGGAACGTCGGATTCCCCGAGCGCCTCGCGCGTGTACTGCCACGCCATGCCGGATGTAATAACGCCAAAAGGCGCTTTTTTGACCGCGCGGCCTGATGATGAGCCCGCGCCGCCCGACGCGCTCGCGTCAACCGCCGCGCCTCCCGACGCGCAAGCCGCCGCGCCGTCTCTGCCGCCGATCGTGTTTTGCGCGCAGGTCTCGGCATATTCCCCGAGCGCGCGCATCCGCTTTTCGACCTCGACATGCCGTCCGCGCGCCATCGCGGGCATCATCACATATTTGCCGACATCCTTGCGGTACGGCTTTAACGGGACCGGCCCGCGCCCCGTCGCGCCCCCGGCTCCGCTCCCCGGCGCCGCGGCGACGAGGCTCCGCGAGTGGGCGACGCGCGTCGTCAGGCGCACGATCACCGGCGTGTCAAACCGTTCGGAAAGCTCGAACGCGGCCTTCACAAAGTCGTAGCACTCCTGACTGTCGGCGGGCTCTAACACCGGGACCTTTGCGGAAAGGCCGTAGTAGCGGCTGTCCTGCTCGTTCTGCGAGCTGTGCATCCCGGGGTCGTCCGCGGCCATAATCACAAGTCCGCCGTTCACGCCCGTGTACGACGCCGTAAACAGCGGGTCCGCCGCGACGTTCAGTCCGACGTGCTTCATCGCGCAGATCGCGCGCGCACCCGCGATCGACGCGCCGAGCGCGGTCTCGAGCGCGACCTTTTCGTTCGGGGCCCATTCGCAGTAAATGTCCGGGTACTTTGCGAGGTTTTCCGTAATCTCCGTGCTCGGCGTACCCGGATACGCAGAAGCGACGGCCGCCCCGGCGTCATACGCCGCCCGCGCGACCGCCTCGTTGCCAAGCAGTAAACTCTTTTCCATATTCACGCGACTTTTTCCGTTCCTTATATATGTTTTGAAATTTTTATGATCACGGCAGCCGCGGCCGCCGCAAATCGCCGCTACCTCAAATCCTGAACGCGCTTCGCCTTGCCCGTAAAGCGCGTGAGCGTCCTTGGCTCGACGAGCTTGACCGCGGCGTCGATCCGCAGCGTCGACTTCAATTTGTCATGCACCGACTTCTCAAGTTCCTCGAGCGCGCGGTAGTTTTCGAGCAGCGTCCCGTCGGCGAGCTCGACCTGAACCTCGATCATGTCCATAAAGCCCTTTTTGCTGACAACGATCTGATAGTGCGGGCCGATGTGACTCAACCCCATCAAAACGCTCTCAATCTGCGAGGGGAACACGTTGACGCCGCGTATAATCAGCATGTCGTCCGTGCGCCCGAGCACCTTGTTCATGCGCATGGAGGCGCGTCCGCAGCGGCACGGTCTGTCGTCCAAAAACGTGATGTCCTTTGTGCGGTAGCGCAGCATCGGGATTCCTTCTTTTGTGAGCGTCGTGAGCACGAGCTCGCCCTGCTCGCCTATGGCCTTCGGCGCGCCGGTCTCGCCGTCTATGACCTCGGGGTAAAAATGGTCCTCGTTGATGTGCATCCCGCAAAACTCCGTACACTCGCCCGAAACGCCCGGCCCCATCACCTCCGTGAGCCCGTAGTTCTCGGTCGCGACGATCCCCCACCGCCGCTCGATCTCCGCGCGCATCTCCGGCGTATGCCCCTCGCCGCCGAACATGCCGAGCCGGAGGCGGATGTCCGACATCTTGAGGCCCGTCTCCTGCATGTACTCCGAAAGGTAGA
This sequence comes from Clostridiales bacterium, assembly GCA_031287655.1. Lineage (GTDB taxonomy): Bacteria > Bacillota > Clostridia > WRLR01 > WRLR01 > JAITSR01. The sequence goes on along the minus strand of JAITSR010000295.1, from coordinate 2,431 downwards.
GGATATATGAGGGTGTCGAGATAAAGAGCGTCGTGCCAAAATCTTTCATCAGCATCAGCTGCATTTCGGAATTGCCGCTCGAAATCGGGACGACCGTCGCGCCGACCTTTTCGAGGCCGTAGTGGAGGCCGAAGCCGCCCGTGAACAGGCCGTAGCCAAACGCGATCTGAGCGATGTCGTCGCTCCCGCCGCCCGCCATGCAGATCAGCCGCGCGATACACTCCGACCAGTTTTCAAGGTCCGCCCGCGTGTAACCGACGACAATCGGCTTGCCGGTCGTGCCGGACGAGGCGTGCAGGCGCACAATCTCCTTCATCGGCGACGCGAACAGCCCGTAGGGGTAATTGTCCCGCAAATCGTCCTTATAGGTGAACGGGATCAGCGAAATGTCCTCAAGTCTTTTGATGTGCGACGGCAGAAGGCCGATTTTGTCAAACTTTTCCCGATAGAATGGTACGTTGTCATAGGCCCGGTTCACAACCCATTTCAGCCGTTCCAGCTGAATTTTTTCGACCTCGCCGCGGCCGAGCCGCTCCATTTCCGTATTCCAAATCATCAATGCCTCCGCGAAACGCGTAAAAAGCCCGACCGCATACAGACAGACTCGAAAGCCGATTGTCTGTTACCGACTGACCCGGCGCGCCCAAAAAGTACAGAAAGCATATCATACGGGGCTTTATTTGTAAACAGTTTGTGACTTGCCGCGCGACGCGCCCAAAAAGCCGAAACAAAATCAAAAAATAATCAAATTTCATCTTTCGCAACGCGCCATTTGGTGGTAGAATAGGTTGGTGATTTACAAGAGCGTGGAAAAACCATGAAGTTCGGCGTAAAACACGTTCGAGAATAGGATGAGGTGAAAAAGATGCAATTCATTGACGGAGGCGTCACGGCGCAACAGGGTTATTTTGCCACGGGCGTCGCGTGCGGGATTAAGAAGAACGGTGAAAAGGACCTCGCGATCGTCTGTTCGGAGGATGTCGCCGCGACCGCGGGGGTTTTTACGACCAATCAGGTGAAGGGGCACTCCCTGAAATTGACGATGCAGCGCGTGCGGAACAACGGTTACGCGAACGCTTTGATCGTCAACAGCGGCAACGCGAACGCGTGCGTCGGCGACAAAGGGGATATGGACGCCCGGGAGATCGCGTCAAAGGCCGCGGAGCTTTTGGATTGCTCGCCGGACGAGGTTCTGGTCGCGTCGACCGGCGTAATCGGCGTGCCGCTCGAGCTCGACAAGGTGCTAAAGGGCGTAGAGGAAGCGATCGGCAATATGACGCCGGACGGCGGGCATGACGCCGAGCTCGCGATCATGACGACCGACACCGTACCAAAGGAAGTGGCCGTCGAAATCGAACTCAAGGGCGAGCGGGTCGTGATCGGCGGCATGGCAAAGGGCTCCGGCATGATCCATCCGAACATGGCGACGATGATCGTCGTGCTGACGACGGACGCGAACATCTCGAATAAACTCTTGGACAAGGCGCTGCGCGAGGCCTGCGCGACGACGTTTAACCGCGTGACGATCGACGGGGAGATGAGCGTCTGCGACATGGCGCTGATTTTTGCGAACGGTCTCGCGGACAACGCCGGGATCGTGAACGAGGACGCGGATTACCGCCTTTTCTGCGAGACGCTGGAAAAAGTGTGCCTCTTTTTGACAAAAAAAATCGCCGCGGACGGCGAGGGCGCGACAAAGCTGATCGAAGTGCAGGTGAACGGCGCGAAGTCGGCGGAGGACGCTTACAAGGTGTGTTCGAGCATCGCGCGGTCCCCGCTTGTCAAGACGATGATCAACGGCTGCGACGCGAACTGGGGCCGCATTATCACGGCGGTCGGCTACTCGGGCGCGGACACCGACCCGAACCGCATCGACATCTTCCTGAACCGGATCAGGGTCTGCCGCTCCGGCGCGGCCGCGATCTATGATGAGGACAAGGTCCGCGAGCAGCTCGCAAAGGACGAGGTCATCATCTCCGTCCAGCTGAACTACGGGGACCACTCCGACCGCATGTGGACCTGTGACCTGTCGGAGGAGTATATTCACATCAACGGCTCCTACCGCTCCTGACGCGTCAAAATCGCGTCATGCGGCGTCAACTGCATCGTCGCCTTGCCGGTTACATATACCGCATATGCGCCCGGCTCGGCGCGATTTGTTTCCTAGCCTGACATCGATTTTGGCGCGTCAGGCCGGATTCGCGACCCGAAAGCCGCGTCAGGCGGCGTCAACCGCCGCCGCACGGATGAGCGCGGCGCGCCGATAACGTCGGCGCAAGGCGCGGGGAACCGCGCTTCGCCGCGTCGACTGGGGGTGCGGGCTCAGCCCGCTTTTTTCTCCTAGCCTGACATCGATTTTGGCGCGTCAGGCCGGATTCGCGATCAAAAAGTCGCGTCAGACGGCGTCAATCGCCGCCGCACGGATGAGTGC
>JAITSR010000121.1 GCA_031287655.1 Clostridiales bacterium | reverse complement strand
GCCCCCGTCGGCGCGGAACACGCGGTCGCCCCATTTACGCGCGGACATCAGCACGACCGCGGTATCCCGCGTGTCGAGCGCGAGACCCTCCGGCCGATTGAGCGCGTCCGCCTCAAAGCCGATGCCCACAATCGCAAGATCGCCGCCCATGCCATTCATACCGCCCGCGTTATCCACGCCGTGTACGCCGCCCGCGCCGCCTTTTTTTCCGCCTGTCTCACTGCCCATGGCTTTACGGCTCACTTTCCCATCACCGGTACCGGCGCCTGCACGCTGCCATCCGGCTGTTCCAAGACGAACTTTTTGGCCATATCGTCAAACGTGACCGTCATCACGATCTGGAACAGATCCACCGCGTTCTTCTGTTTGGACGCCCAAACCAGAAAATCCCTGTACTGTTTGTTGCGCCTGACCTTGAATCCTATCGCGCGCAGCAGGAACCGCTCCCCTGCCCTGAGCGGGGGGTTCGTTTCCCATGGCCCCTGCGACCAAAAATACATGAGCTGCCGTTTCATGTCGTCGAGCAGCGCCGCCTGTCTCGACGCCCAGTAGGAACCGGCCTCAATCTGCTCCGGCTGCAGCTTCGCGGGTTTGAACACGCATTTTAACGAGCCGTAATGGCTCCATGTCTTGTCAAAAATCCGCTCCTTCACCCGGTCATACAACCTTGTGCCCGGGAAAGGCGTCAGAATGTTAAAATAAGGCGTGAGGATGTGGTACTTTCGCGTAAAAGCCACTGTGCGCGCAAAAACTTCCTCGTCGTCGCTGTCAAAGCCGAATATAAAATAGCCCGCGGGTATGATACCGTGCTTGATCAGCTTGTCCGCCGCGGTCTGATACTCCGAAACCTTGTTGGCGCGGGATTTGTTCGCCTCTGCCAGACTCTCGTCCGAGATCGACTCATAGCCTATGCTAAAGCTCTTGCAGCCGCTCTCGGCCATCACGCGCAGCACCTCGTCGTCCCCCGCGATATTCAGGGAGCCCATCCCCATCCATTTGATTTTAAGCTCCTTGATCGCCGTAAACAGCTTGATCGTGTACTCCCTGTTCACATACAGGTTATCGTCCACAAAATGGTAACGCTTCCGGAACGGCTCTTTGTTGTATTTCTCAAACGCACGAATCTCCGCGACGACCTGCTCCACCGGCTTCATCCTGTACTTGTGGCCGCTCGAAAAGTTGATGCAGCAAAAATCGCAGTCATGCGGGCAGCCCTTTGTGGCTTGCACGGGGAACATCGAATAGAACTTATGCTTGATAATATCCACGCGCGGGCTGACCAGCTCGGTGACGGGCGGGTAGTCCTTGACGTCATAGCGCGGCTTTAGGCAGCCGTTTTCAAGGTCCTTGATCAACTCCGGCCACGAATTGTCCGCCTCGCCGACGCAAACGGCGTCCGCGTGCTGCGCCGCCTCGTCGGGGCAGGAGGACGCGTGGATGCCGCCCAACGCGACCTTAATCCCTCTTTTGCGGAACGCGTCGGCCAGTTGATACGCCCTTACGATCTGAACCGTCATCGCCGTGATCGCGATCAAATCCGCTTTGATGCCGTTGACGTCAATATCCTCGATGTCCTCATCGATGTATTCGACCGTGTGCTGCGGCGGCGTGCGCGCGGCCAGGACCATCGGCGCGAGTTTTGGCATCACGGTCATGCGCCCGAACAGGTTGTGGGTCAATGCCGACGCCCAGATCAGCTGGTCTTTGCTCTTGTCGATCACCGGGTTGATAAATACGATCTTCATAAATTTCTTCTCCCCCTATTGCCGTTTCTTAATGATCCATCTCTTCAAAAATCAGTGAAATGTCCTCTATCCGCGCGACGCAGACGCCCTGCCAGAACACTTCGTAGTCCGAGATCAAAAGCAGCCTGCCCTCGCTTTCCTCGATCGCCTTAAAATGCTGTTCATAGCGGATCAGCGACTCGACCGGCCTGATTTGCCCCCGGTACGACGATTTGACCGGCAAATCCTTCAGATAGCTCAACAGGTAATTTTTGTCCTCGCGGACATAGCCCGCGTTGATCGCAAAGAGCACCTGTATCTGGTTTGCGGCCTCCGCCAAAAAGCTGGCCGGGAACACCGGATCGTTCAAAAAATGCGCCTCAAACGCCCAAAACCCCGCGTCGATTTTCATTTCGGCGGTCACTTTTCCCATGCCGTAGTCCCCGCCGTTGTGTTCGACGGAAACGACCCTGTCCAGCATCCGCGCCTTGGGTACGATATAGTACCTCTCCGCTTTCGGCGCCCCTCTTTTGGGCAGCAAGTTGGGACCGTACAGGCCGTCATAAAAGCCTTGCAAATCCCGCAGGGGGTTCTCGTTCCTCGGGTGATCCGAAACCGCGGCGGCGATTCCCGGGATCGGCTTTTGCGGCCGGCGCGCCGGTCGGACGAGGCCCTTTAGCACATCCAAATCTTGGGCGGTGAAAAAGCCGCCCGTCAGATCCATCGAGAGGACGAGGTCGCCGCCGCTATAACAGGCATATTTTGAATTGACGAGCGTCGTGCGCCCATTCTGCTTAAAGTCCACAAATTCCAGCACCCCCCGGATCGTCTCACCCTTGATCGGGAAGTCGTTGTGATAATACACCTTTGTGTCCAAAATCCGGTAGCACTGCGCATCTTGGGCCATCAAATCAATGCCGATGTACGCGAGAAGCAAAATCGCCACATGGGATGATTCCGTCAGCATCACATAGGAGACCGTACTCTTTGACATCAGCAAAACGCAGTCGCCGCCGATGTCATACTCCATTTCGATACGCGAGGGCTTTAGCTGACCGAACTCGGCGTTAAGGCCCGTGACCCTGCTTACGAACAGAAACGGGGGAAGCGGCATCCGCGCCCTCACGCTGCGACCGTCCAGCGCCCTGTACGACTCACCGAGGACGTTTGCCATCGAGCCGCGGGTCATCTCGATGATTTGCGGCAGATCCCAGATCGGTCGCTTTGCCGGAACGGGCGCGGGACGCCTGTTCCCCGCGTAAGCCGCGCGAAGGAGCATGGCCTCGTTCTCCGCGTAAAGCATATACGCGCGAAAATTGTTTCTGAGGCTTTCGGCAAGCAAGGCCGAAAATCCGGGCGGAGCGGGCGGGCTTGCCGGGGCCGAAGCAGGGGTAGAAACAGGCGCCGGGGCCGGGGCGGAAGCCGACGTCTCGACCGGGGCAAAAGCCGGTGCCGGGGTCGAAGCAGGGGCAGAAACGGGCGCCGGGGCCGGGGCGGAAACCGACGCCTCGACCGGGGCAAAAGCCGGTGCCGGGGCCGATGCGGCGGCGGGCGAGAAAGCGTGGAGGGAGGCCCGACCCGCGGCTGGGGCGGGGCCCGCGAAAGACGCCGCTCCCGCGGTTGCGGCCGCGTCGGTCTCACGCAGCGCCGCGGCCGCGCTCACGTTCTCCGGCGGCGGCGCTGATGCGGCGCCCGCATCCCCCGCCGCGGCCGCGTTATCGAGCCGCAGCCGGTTTTCCGCGGCGCCGAACCTCGCAAGCATCCCCTGTATGCCCATCGGCACGGCCTGAATAAAAGACGGCCTCGTCAGCGCCGTAAACTCAAAGGTGTTGAGGAAAACGTCCGTGTCAAAGCGGATGCCGTTTGACAGGAGCTTTGCGCCGAGCCTTATCATGCTTTCTCTGGGTTCGTATGCGGACGGGTAAATCGAAATGTTCAGCGTCTCCCTGTCGTGGAAGATTTCATTTGCAAAAATGAAGTTGCTCCCCGCCGTGCTCATATCCACAAAGACCCGCGCGCCGCGCTCGTACATCACCTCCATCGAGCCCCAAAAATCACTCGGCTTCGTGAGCACCCTCGAAATATACTCGGCCAAGTCTTCACTCGTAGGTCCGAGGTCTTTCTTCCAGTAGGAGCTGAAAATCGAATAGCTCAAGTCCGGCTTGATATGCGTTTTGCATCGGAGCACCGCCTCATAAATCGGTTCGATGAATTTCTCCACGAGCGGCGTATGAATCGTAATTCCCTTTGGCATCGGCATCGGAATGAAACCGCCCTTCTCGATCAGCCGGTCCATCACCTCCGGCCACGCCGTTACAAAAGCGCCGTTCGGCGACGTCAGTAACACGATATACGCGTTTTCCTCCTCGTTTACAAGCTTTTCGATTTCTTTAAAGTCGCCTCGGAGGTAAATGCTTTTCATTTCGTGTTCTTCATAGGTATAGACGTCCTTTAACGCCATCATGAGCTCAAAGGTCGTGCGCTCCCGGGCGGTTTCCAAGTCCACCGCCATACTGTCATAGGAAAACAGCGCCGCCATTTCCCCCATACTCACCCCCGTCAGCACGTCTGGCCTGAGCCCCAAGCTGCCCGACGCCATCCTGTCCGCAATACCGACCATGCACATCTCTTTCGTATACGCCCCGAAAGTGTCGTCTATCTGGGTCAAAGCCTTTACAAACCAACTGTCAAAAAAAGCGGTGCTCGTATTCCGATGGCCCGGGAACATGAGCAGCAGGTCGTAGAACGGCGGCATATGCTGCATCCCGCCTACCGGGTTCATGTATGCGATCTTCGCATCCGGACCGAAGGGCGACATCGTGCAGAAGGAACCTTTTTTACTCTCATAGTGATAACCCGCGCCGGAAAATTCGGGGATATGGTCCAGCATTTCCGTAAGTTCGCGGCGCAGCGACTCCTTCGAATCGCATAAAATCACGGCTGTGTATCTCTCCGGTTGACCATTGTCAGCGCCCGGGCCTTCGTGAAAACCCTTCCACGCGTCGTCATAAAATTGCCGCAGGTCTGTTTTGGCCGCTTTGCCGATCAGCGCCGTGAGTTTTTCGCCAAGTTCGTCCGTATCCCGGAACCGCACGGGGATCGGCACATTGCGGGACAGGATTTTTTTGTCCGTTCTCGTATTGTCGATGCAGTCTGTCATCGCGACAAAACCCAGCTGCTTCTCCCTCGTATAACCGGCGACGACGGACGCCCGTTTCTCGCCCCTGACGATCCAGCGGCAGGGATCTCTTTCGTCGAACCAACGACGCTGATCCTCCCTGTCGCCAAGGTATACGAACACGTTATTCAGATAGAGCTGCAGCGCGTGCTTGACGACCGACGCCGCGGCGGACAGGCTAAAGCCGAAGCCCAT
>JAITSR010000139.1 GCA_031287655.1 Clostridiales bacterium | reverse complement strand
CAGGCAGACCCATTTAGTCGACTTCTTCATCGGCGCGCGCCCCCTTTGTTTTCTTATTTAGGCGGACATACCATACCGTAAGCAGGACAAAGACCGCGCAGGGCAAAACATAGAGCGTCCAGTCGCCTGCGAGCGCCCCTGTCCGTTCGGCGCTTATGGTTTTTCGGCCTTTGTTTCCGGCGGCGTCATACGCGGCCACCGTGATGGGATTGACTCCGTACCGCAGCGCGAGCTTTGCGATAAAACCGCCTGCGCCGAGCTCCTGCTCAACGCCGTTGACAGAGACGACCGCGTTGGGTTCGGTACTGCCCTCCAGAACGAAACTGTCCGAAACTGTTTTGACCGTATCGGCGGCGTTCAAATTTATGACAGGCGGGGTTTTATCGACCGCAATCTCCTTCGTGAACGTTTTCATATTCCCGTCGCCGTCTTTGATGTACGCGACTACCTCGTGTACTCCCTCCGAAAGTGTCAGATCGTAATCGCCGGATGCCGCGTTTTCAAGCAGCAGCGTTCCGTCGAGGTACAGACCCGCCGTCGTATCATCGGCGCAGCTGATGTTGATGCGAACGGCACTTTCCCGCGTTGCCGAGACATTCGGAAAAGTGATCTCCCCGCCCGGCGCCGCGCGTATGATTTCATAGACGTCAAACGCCCCATAGGCGCTTGACTCCACGGCGCAAACGGAAAATTTTGCCTTCGTGATTCCGTCCGGCAATGTGAATGGATAAAAGACGCCGCTCGTCCATTCCGACTTGATCACCGAGAGTGTGTCATAATCATAGAGCGTAACCAAATAGCGAGAATTTAAGCGCATATCCCAAGCCGCGTACATCTGGCCGTCGATACTCCCGACTTTTACGCCTTCGAGTTTTTCCGGGGCGTCTGACTGCTGTATGTAGAGGGGGCCCTCCGTCGTTTGCGTATACTGATTGCTTCCGTCGAACGCCTGTATGCCAAAACTGTACAAACCCGTTTTAAGTTCGTCAACGAACACATCAATCGTTCCGTTTTTGTCCGCGGCGTAATCACTCCACAAAGAGCGACTGCCGGAAACGCCGCCCTGCGTCGCGGAAATGGACACGTTGATTTGATCGGCGTCCGCCGTCACATCCCATTTGAAGTGGATAGAGCCGTCGGCGACGTCGGCGGAAAAACTCTGAATCGCGTTATACTGCGACGCGACTCCGCTCTTGTCGCCTCCGCTTACGCCGATCGCCCCAAGGTCTTCTCCCGTCACGGTCACGATCCAGAAGCCGGATTTTACGCTTCCGAGGCTCACGGTCGCCCGGCCGCTTCCGAATACGGTGTTTTTCGCGTCGGCAAAAGTCACCGCGCCTTCCGGGTCTTTGATCTGCACCGTCGCAGACTGGTCCGTATTCTCCCAAATCACGAAAAATACGCAGTCGGGGTAATCGTCAAAAAGATACACGTTCACATCGCGAGGTGTTCCCGCCGCGTGGCCGACCAGGGCGAAAAGCCCGACCGCGATCACAGACAGCAGCGCGAGCAGCGCCTTTTTCATCGTGTGTCCTCCTTATAGACGTAGAACCCGTCCTTCGGGCGGATGTTTCCCACCAAAGCCGCGGTATACGTCAATGTTTTTTCTCCGTAAGTGATCGTTACGGATTCGGTGATGCTCCCGGAACGCACGTTTCGCGGGAGCTTCACCGCGAGACTGGCCTTCCCGTCGTGCCGTATGCCGTAATAGCTGTTGTCGAGATGCCCGTCAACCTCAAGAGAAAGAATCATCTGACGTTCATTGACCAAGACCTCGCCGCTGATTTCGCCGCCCAAGTCAGAGCCAAACAGCGTGAGCTCGTCAAGACCGCCGATCGGAATCACGACTCCGTCGTTCTTGAGAATGACGTACAAATCCGGATTTTGCGAGTCATATACGCGTATGCCTCTTTCATTCCGGTCGCTCGAGCAGATCAATTCCACTTGATCGCCGTTCAGTAAAATATCGCCGAGCAGCGCGGAGATTTGCCCCTTATAGGGTTCGTTCTCAATGTTGAGGGATAAATTGACGTCGACCGCGCCGTCAAGCGCTTTCGGCCGCGTCCCTTGGATAAAACACTCGCTCAAACCCGCAGCATTGACGGAGAAGCCCGTGGTTGAAAAAGTGATTCCGTCAGGATACCACCCCGCGGAAGTGATGGTCAGCGGCGTCTGGCCCTCTATGCCGATGATGTCCGGGAGCGGGTTCAGCTGCGCCGTTCCGGAAATGTGAAACATCGAGACGCGATCGGTCGTATCCATCACGAACTCTCCGTCGTTTATTTCAACGAGGCCGAGATGCCCTCTGACGGCGCCGTCGCCGACGGCGGAGACGAAATCCTTACGGACCGTTATCACCATATTGTTCGCGTATACCTCGATTCCATCGTTGGCGTCGCCCGCACTTTGATTGGGTACAGTGTATCCGGTGATCGTCGAAATAGCGGGACTCGCCGCGTTTTGTTTCAGCGGTAAGCCATTCAGCGCGTAGTTCAGGTTCTCCTGCAATTCTAAGAGCGGTGTCCGGCCAATCGGGGTGATCGTAAGCTCCGCGCCGTCAAACTGCGCATCGCCGTAAACCGTGCCAAATCCCGGCAAAAAGAGCGTCGTGCCGGAATTGTTTACATTGATTGACATCTCGTCAAAGTGAAATGCAAACGAATCCAAAACTTTCAGACTCTTGCCGCCAAAAGCCGAAAGGCCGTAGTTTTCGGTTCCGTCCGCGGCAAAATCAACATAGGCCGCGCCGCTTCCGATGATATCGCCGCTCAATACCGTCAGGTCGCCGCCGTTTGCCGCGATCGGAGCTTCTGATTGAATCGTCACGGCGGATGAGGCCTGTAAAAAACCGTTCAAAACCACATTCCCGCTCAGCTTGAGCGTATACTCGTCCGTTTGCTCCATTATGTCGGCGTATAAGCTATTGCCCGCTCCGCCGAGCGCGATCGTCCGCCTCACCAGCTGCCTTGCGGAGTCCCCCGTAATTTTTATCAGCTGATCCGTGGTGCGCGAAGTCCCGTCCGGCAGCCTCACCGTTAAACTTAACGGACCGGGCTGATACTTTCCGGACAGCGTGAACGCGACGGCCGAACCGCCCGCGGTTTTTACATCGCTCACCTCCACGCCGTTGATAAAGACTTTGCTCCCGTCCGCCGCGCCGACCGCGTTGATCAGCACAGGCACGCCGAGCTTCGCGTCCTCCGCGGGGATCGCGGCGGGCTCGGCGGAGAGCAGCCGCAGGGAACCGGAATCGCCGCGTCTGATATAGCTGCCGTCCCTCGCAAACACCAAATCGCCGTATCCGTATGTCCTTGAGCCGCCGACCTCATAGTCTTTGAGACCGACCGACAGAACGCGCGGGTTGGATTCGATATCTTCCGTCACCGTATACTCAAAGCAGTAGTTGTTGACGATATAGTTTTGCAGCGCCGTATAGACGTTCACAAGCTCGGGGTCGGTCGCGGCTTCCATATAAATGCCGCCGGTCTGCCGCGCGATGTACTCCATATACTCGCGGTCCCCGCCGCCTGTGCTGACCGTATACACCGCGACATTCGATTCCTGCGCCAAGGCAATCGCCGCGTCCATCTGCTCGGGGCTATTGTCCATACCGTCGGTCATCAGGATAATCGCTTTTGTGCCCGCCGCGCTTTTTAAGGCTTCAAGGCCCGCCAACAAACCCGAAGAAATGACCGTGCCGCCCGCGGCGACCAAATTCGCGGCCCCCCGCCTAAGTTCCGCCGTATCGTCTGTCAGCGGCGTCAAGATCGCAGCCGAAACATCATACATCACAATCGCAAGCTCCTGTGTTTCGGGCCTCAGATTGCGAATACAGGCTTCCACCGCTTTTTTTGCGTTTTCCATCGGATTGCCCGCCATGCTCCCGCTGCCGTCTATCACGAGCGCGATCGAGACGAAGTTGACCGTATCGTCTAAAATGCGTTTTACATTCTGAACCGGCAAACCGAATCCGTTGTCCGCAAACGTAAAATCGCCGGTTTCAAAATCGTTCGCGAGTTCCTGCACGCCGTCCTTCTTACCGTTTACATTCAGGTATGCGCGAACGGTCGGATAGCCGCCCGCGTCTACGCGGCTGACAGCTACGGAAACCCGTTCGTATTTGAGAAGATTATTCAGAAAACGTGAATAACCCCTGCCCAGAACGGAATCCGGCAAAAAAACCTCGCTGTGCAGTACGCCGGTGATCGCCCGCGCGATCATCTCATCCGACGCGGACGTATCGTAGTAAACCGCTCCCAACTCGGATAACGCAGCCTTTATCGGGGAGTCGGCGCTGATCCCGTCCTCGCGCCTGATCAGCGAGATGAGTATCTCCCGTGCCTTGGCCTCGTCGCCGGATGCGGAGTACAGCTTGGACCGCTGCAAGTCAAGCACGCCGCTGTCGTCTCCGAACAGAGGCGCTTTTGCGGCAAGCCAGTTGATCAAACGCTTTGCGGTCTCCTCATTTTCGTTTTCAGCATCGTCGTCATCATCGGCGGGATCGTCGTCATCATCGGCGGGATCGTCGGCTTCCTCTAACAGCCTTTGGGCGATTAC
>JAITSR010000087.1 GCA_031287655.1 Clostridiales bacterium | reverse complement strand
ACTTCTATCGCGTCGTTTTTCACTGCGGCGAGCCGACAATTCTGCCCTATGGCGACTATATGCCGGAAGGGTCGAAAACGCCGCCCGAACTTCTCCGCGACTGGGTCATGCACGGGGAGATGGTTATCTGCGGCACGAACGTGTGGTTCGCGGACGAGGCCTCGCCGCCCGTCGTCGGCGATAGCGTGAAACTCTCAGTCGCCGTGCCGACAGGCAAAGAGGCGGCCGCCGTCTTTGACGCGCTTTGCGCGGGCGGCGAGGTCACGCTTGCGCCCGTCGAAACATTTTACAGCGTGTTCCACGCCGCCGTGACGGACAAGTTCGGCGTGAACTGGAATGTTGTGGCGGAAGAATCTCCGCCAAAGTAGGAGGCGCGATATGACAGATTTTTCGGCCGAAGAATTATCCGAGGCGCACCGCTCGCTGATGTCCACGCTTCAAAAATGCGAAAAAGTACTTGAAAGTAAGAAGCTGCCGCAATCACAGCGAACGCTGACGGAGCGCCGCGTCGACGCGCTGAAAATCGCGCTGACGCTGATTGAAAGGGAGCTGAGCGGACTGCGAGCGACGTATCGTGGTTGAACGGCGCGGGGAGTTGGTATATAATAATCAGAGAAAAAGTGGCTTTGAGCGGGAATGCTCGGGAGCCAAATATTTCGGAGGGTAGCAGATGGATTTTTATGGGATCGCCGCGGCGAGCGTTTCGATGAATACGGCAAAGCTCATGCAGGAAGTCAATGTCGCGCTTCTAAATAAGTCGATGAAGCAGCAGGCGGACTCGGTCGGCCAGTTGTTGGAGTCGATCGCGCCGGCTTCGGCTTCGGGCGCCGTGCCCGCAAGCCCCGCGTCCGCGCATAAAGTGGACGTTCTGATCTGACGCGCGTTGTTTGCGTCGATCTTTCAGTATTTTGTACTCGCCGTGACGCTCTTTCTTGTCGGCGCGGCGGGGTGGGCCTATTATCGTTCCCTTAGGCAGCCTTCGGAGGCCGCCGCGCAAGGGGGCGATGTTTCCTTTGCGCCTTTTTCTTCCGCCCCGCGCCGGGGGCTTGTTCAAATCCTGATTTTGGCCGCCGCGTCCCGCTTTGTGCTCTACGCGCTCGCCTATCTTTCGGCGCGCCTCGTCCTGAACCCGGACGGGGGCTTTTGGGACTCGTTTGCGTCGCTCTGGCAGCGCTCCGACGCGCCGCACTATCTCGCGATCGTGGAGAACGGCTATGTCAGCACGGGCGAGGATCAGGTGTTCCTTGTGTTTCTGCCGTTTTACCCGCTTGTCGTAAAGCTCTTTTCAGCCGTGTTTGGCAGCGCGCTGTACTCCGGGCTTGTGGTCTCGCTGCTCTCCTTTTTTGCCGCGTGTGTACTCGTCTATGAGGTCGCGCTGCTGCTCGGGCAAGACGAGGAAACGGCCTTCCTTGCCGCCAAGTACATGATCTTTTTCCCGGCTTCCTTTTTTGTCAACGGGACGTTCAGCGAGGGGCTTTTCCTTCTGCTGTCCTGTCTGTTTTTTCACTTCCTGCTGAGGAAGAAATGGCTCGCCGCCGCCTGTTTCGGCTTTTTTGCGGCGTTTACGCGATACTATGGCGTGCTGCTCGCGGTTCCGTATTTTGTCGAGTGGACGCAGGACTTCGCGGCGGCGCGGCGCTTCGACCCCGCCCGGGGGCAGCCCGGCCCGGAGACAGTGCGGCCCGGCGGAAGCCCGCCGCAAAGCCGTCGCGAGGCTCGCCGCGAAGCCCGCCGCAAAACCGCCGCAAAGCCAACGGTGGGTCTCGCCGCAAAACCTGCCGTGAGCGCCGCCGCAAAAGCTGTCGCGCCGTCGGCTGCGAGGGCCTCCGCGCCGTCCGCCGCGAACCAACCCGTAAAACCCTCTGCAAGCGCGATCGTGAAAACCGCCGCGCCGATCCTTCTGATCCCGGCGGGGACCGGGCTGTTCCTTGTGGTCAACAAGGTCGTCTCGGGTAGCTTCTTCCAATTCCTGACCTATCAAAGGGAACACTGGAACCAGAGCTTCCGCTTATTTCCGGAAAACATGCGCAGCCTTGCCGCAAACGTACTCGCCTTTGACCCGCAGACGAGCGCTTCGATGTTTTTACCCCAGCTGATCTGCATCATTCTGTTCCTCGGGTTGATGGTTTTTGGCATCCTTGCGCGCTTCCGGCTGTCGATGCTCGTGTATTTGGGCGTGTATTTTCTGCTCACGATCAGCGCCTCGTGGATGCTGAGCTTTCCGCGCTATCTGTTCGGCGCCGCCCCGGTGTTCTGCCTGATGGGCGCTTTGGGCCGCAGGGGCCGCCTTGCCGACGCCCTCCAGACGCTCGTTTGCCTGTCCGGCCTGATGTATTTGACCTTCGCGTATGTTTGCGGGTATCATGTGTATTGATGTAAGGAATGAAAATGGGGGGAACGCAATGCCGGGAGTGGAAGAAGAAAAGCGCGCGCTGTGCTCCGTCGTCGTGCCGGTGTACAACGAGGAGGAAGTGATCCTCGAGACCTGTAAGCGTTTGCGCGATGTGATGGACGCGTCCGGCGCGGATTATGAGATTCTGCTGGTCAACGACGGGAGCCGCGACGCGACGGCATCGCTGGCCGCCGAAGTCTGCCGGGCGGACCCGCGGTTCAAATTGATCTCGTTCTCGCGGAATTTTGGACATCAGATCGCGATTTCAGCCGGCATGGATTACGCCGAGGGCGACGCGATCGTCGTGATCGACGCGGATTTGCAGGACCCGCCCGCGGTCATTCTTGAAATGCTCAAAAAATGGCGCGAGGGCTATGAAGTCGTTTATGGCAAGCGCATCAGCCACGAGGGCATCTCCCTGTTCAAAAAACTGACGTCGCGGCTGTTTTACCGCTTCCTTAACCGTATGACCGAGGTGAATATGCCCGTCGACGTCGGCGATTTCCGCCTGATCGATCGGAAGGTCTGCGACGCGCTAAAACTCGTCAACGAGCGCAACCGCTACATTCGCGGCCTGATCAGCTGGCTTGGTTTCCGGAGCGCGAGCGTCGGCTTTGTGCGCGAAAAAAGGTTTGCGGGCGAGACCAAATATCCCCTGCGCAAGATGATCCGGTTCGCGCTCGACGCGATTACGTCGTTTTCCTATAAACCGCTCAAACTCGCGTCCTATATGGGCCTGCTGATCTCCTTTTTCAGTTTTGCCTATCTGCTCGTCGTGATCTGGCAGCGCGTTTTCACCGACACGACGATCGAAGGCTGGGCTTCGTCCCTTGCCGTGAGCCTGTTTTTTAACGGAATCATTCTGATTATCCTCGGGATTGTCGGTGAGTACATCGGGCGGATTTACGACGAGGTCAAGGGTCGGCCGCTCTATGTCGTCAGCCGGACGGAAAACATCGGCGCGGAACGTCAGGGCAGCCTGTATTTACGAAACCGATGACCGGCGACCGATAACATTTCATAAAAACGGAGGTTACTTTGAGTCACATTACAAATGGAACAAACGGCGCGGACGGCAGTCAGCGCGGCGGCGCGGGCGAAAAAAGGCCCGTCGTCAGGATTACGGTTGAAAATCAGGGGGAGATGCTCGTCGAGCTCTACCCGGAAAAAGCGCCCGAGACCTGCGCGAATTTTCTCAAACTCGTCGGCAGCGGCTTTTATAACGGTCTCACGTTTCACCGGATCATTCCGGGCTTTATGATCCAAGGCGGCTGCCCGGACGGCAACGGCATGGGCGGTCCCGGCTATTCGATCCGCGGCGAGTTTTCCAAAAACGGTTTTACCGCGAACAACGTCGCGCATGATCGCGGCGTGCTCTCGATGGCGCGCTCCGCTCAGCCCGACTCCGCGGGCAGCCAGTTCTTCATCTGCCACGATGCGGCGCCGCATTTAAACGGCAGCTACGCGGCGTTCGGAAAGGTGACCGAAGGGCTTGACGTGCTCGATAAGATCGCGGGCGTCAAAACCGATTCGGGCGACCGCCCGCGCGAGGCGCAGGTGATCCGGTCGATCACGCAGGAATAGCGGCGCGGCACAACGCAGCATATCGCGGAACAGCACAGCACAGCGCGGAACAGCGCGGTATAACGCTGAACGCTGAGCAGCACAGCGCAGCGCGGTGGCGCTGTTCCGCGGCGTCTGACTTGTTGCGCCTATTCCCCCAGCGCGTCGAGGTCCGTGTGGTTCAAAAACTCCAAAAGCGCGCGCGCCTCGTCGCGGGACAGCGTGACCCCCTTGCCCATTTTTTCATGCGTCTCGTTCCAATCCCGGATGTCCAGCTTGGCCGGGCGGTCGTTCCACCGGACGAAGTTTACTTCTTTCTTCCAGCCTTTCGAGCCCTCGCCGATTACACCGATCTCTTTTGTGATTTCAAATTTCAGTTCGCCTCTCTGCTCTGACATAACAAAGCCCTCCCGTAATATAGTTAAAAATACTTATGCTTTCTGTGTTTGCCGCTGCGCCAGCTCATCGATTCCGAGCGCGCGGATAATATCATCATAGTCCTTTTGGACGTTTTTTTCCATTACCGCGGCATACGGCCTTTTTTCGCCCGGTTCGCGGCGCGCCTGATCCCGCCGTTTGCTTTGCCGCACGACGCCGACGAGGCTTGAGCCGGAGAGCGCCCACAACGCGTCCGCGGTCACAGCTTCGCGTTCCGAATCGTTCCACACGACATATTTGAACCGCTCCGGCGGCACGCCCAACAGAGGTTCCGCAAGCTGTGCGGTGTTGTTGAAGGCGCGGATTGCCGGGGCGTCCGCACGCGCCGGATAGACGATAAAGTGGGAATTGACAAAGCAGCGCGCGTTCAACGCCGAAAAGACCGAGCTGCCGGTCAGGAGTACGCAGACGTCCATTCGCGCGGTCAATTCAGAAAGGAACCGGCTGAAAAATCGCCCGCCGTCGCAGCTCAGCCGGTCAAAAAGGCGACCGGCCGCCTCCGGCGCCAAATCCGGTTGATTCAGCCAATAGAGGTCCCCCGGCTGCTCCGGATCCGCGTACACAAAGCGGGACACCGCGCTGATGTCCACAATGCCCGGATCCTGCCGCGGCGCGGCGTATTGCCGGTAAAGCGCGTCGACGGCGCGGAGGAGGACGCGTTCCTCATAGTCCGCGCCGCGCCTGCGCCGCGTATCCCCGCCCGCCGAGAGGTACCAGCCCGAGAACGCGTTTTCAAAGTCCAAGTCGAGGACCAGCGTCCGCAGGCCGTACCGCTTCGCGGCGTGATACGCGAGTTCCAGCGCGAACTCGTGGTTTTGCGCGACAGAGAGCGTCGCGCAGCGGCGCAGCAGCGCGGGCGCGTCGTCGGCGGGCGCGGGCGGAGTGTTTTCCGCGCCGCCCGCGCTGCTCGCGCTTTCTGCCCTGACCGTCCTGCCCGCGCTTCCCGCGCCGCCTATTATGCTTCTTGCGCCGCCGGCCGCTCCCCCCGCAATGCCGTAAGCCGCGCCGCCAGCCGCTTCTCTCGCAATGCCGTAAGCCGCGCCGTCCTCTCTGCTTGCGCCTCCCATGCCTCTTGCCCTGCTTTCGCCGCCCGCCCGGTTATCGCCGCCCGCCCTGCTTTCGCCGCCTGCCCGGTTGTCGCCGCACCGCAGGTTCCCGCTGCCTGCCGTTTCCCCCGCGATGTCGCCCGCGATCCTGCTCAATTCGGATTTGACCGCGGTAAAATCCTCATACCGTGCGCGCGCGTCCGGCTCGACGCACTTTTGCAAGACACGCGAAAGCCTCCCCGAGACCGCGTCGCAGTCGGCGCCGCCCCCGGAGCCAATGTCGGCGTCGGGGCCGGCTGCGCTTACCTCGCCGGGGCGCCTCCCGGTCAGTATGTGCAGCATTGTCACGCCAAAGCTGTAAATATCCGAACGCTTTGAGGTCTGCCCGGCCCCGTACTGCTCCGGCGCCGCATAACCCCTTGTCCCGATGTAGATCGTGTCGCTGGAGCGGTCGGGCTTATACATGCGGGCGCTCCCAAAATCCACGAGCCGGATCGTCCCTTCCGGCGAAAGGATGATATTGGAAGGCTTGAGGTCCCGATAGATGATCGGCTCCGGCTTTTGCGCGTGCAGATAGATCATGATGTCGCAGATTTCGAGCCCCCACGCGAGCGCCGTCCCCTCCGTGACGCGCGTTTGCGCTTTTAGAATCCGCTCTACCGTGTCCCCTTCGATGTAGTCCTCAACCAGATAAATCGACCCGCCCTCCCGGACGACGTCCACAATCCGCGGCAAAGCGGGGTGCTTGACCCGCTTTAAAACCTCGATTTCGAGCTCGACCTGCTCGCGGCTCCGCTCGTCGCACGGGATTTCCTTGATTGCCCAAAGGCTCCGCAAACGCGTATTTTCCGCGAGATACACGTTCCCGCAGCCGCCGGAGCCCAAGAGCTTCAGGATTTTATACTTGCCGTCAAACAAATTGTCGAACAACATCCGCGCACCGCCTTCTTCCGCGTCCCGATCCGAACCTCGCCGATGACTTTCACACTTATGACCATTCCTTTCTGTGAAAGGCACAAAACGTCATGAAACTCACACTGTGCCTTTCTCTTATCCCCCCATGCCGGAATGGTCATAGGGGAGTGATGAGGGGCATCAATTCCCCA
>JAITSR010000086.1 GCA_031287655.1 Clostridiales bacterium | reverse complement strand
TGACGGACAGCGGCGGGACCGTTGAAAGCCGCGCGTCCGCCGCATATATCGAATGGGCCCACAATCGCGGTTATAAGGTGTGGGCTCTTTTTGCGAATACGATGAACGACATCGACATGACCTCCGCCTTCCTGCGTGACAGCCTCTCGCGCGAAAACGCGATCCGAAGCCTGCTCGTGTACGCCGAAATGCTCGGGCTCGACGGCCTGAACCTCGACTTTGAGAACGTCTATTTAAAGGACCGCGACGCGCTGACGCAGTTTGTCCGGGAACTCGCGCCGATGCTGCGGGAACAGGGGCTGACGTTTTCGGTTGACGTGAACGTCCCGGACGGCAGCGATACATGGTCGCGCTGCTATGACACCGCCGCGATCGCGCTGGCCGCGGACTATGTGAACCTGATGGCGTATGATCAGCATGTCGCGTCGGGCGGCATGGCGGGTTCCGTCTCGCAGCTCAGCTGGGTCGAGCGGAACCTCACAAAGCTGATCGAGCGCGACGGCGTTCCGCCCGAAAAAATGATCCTCGGGATGCCCTTCTACACGCGTGTGTGGGAGATGGAGCGCGTCGGCTCGCCGCCCGGCGGGGCGATTGCGGATTCGCAGGCGGTCGGAATGAAAACCGCGATCTCCGCCGTGTTTG
Organism: Clostridiales bacterium; assembly: GCA_031287655.1. GTDB lineage: Bacteria > Bacillota > Clostridia > WRLR01 > WRLR01 > JAITSR01. The sequence goes on along the minus strand of JAITSR010000086.1, from coordinate 5,500 downwards.
ACAACAACGCAAAGATCGAATGGAGCGAGGAGAGCGGGCAGTTCTACTGCGAGTATCAAAAGGCAGGAAAGAGTTATCATGTGTGGATTGAGGATGAAAATTCCATCAATCTGCGCTCGTCGCTCGTACACAAATACGCCCTCGCGGGCGTGAGCGCATGGAGCCGCACGTTCGCGGTCCCGGGAATATGGGACGTGCTGAACCGCAATTTAAAGGGGATCACAACCTACTACGAGTGGCAGAGCGAGGCGTCGGAGACGGCCCCGGAGCTCGCGCGCGTGCCGGAATGAGAGCTTCGGGTTCATTTTTTTGCTATAGCGTATGGCGGATCAGGCCGCGCGCGCAGCCCCTCGCATAACACAGATAGGCCGCGGCGCTGTCAAACCGCGCGTCGTGCGACTTTAACCCGTCGTGTTCCGGAATACGGAAGACGTCCGTCGCAAAGGCCGCGATCTCCTGATCGGAAAGCCCGAAGAACGACGTGAGCTGCGCGAGGGTCGGGAATTTGAACTTGGCGCCGCCCGGTCTCGGGCGCACCGGCTGGAGTTTTAGCACGGGCGTAAAAAAACGCATTGTACAAAAGTTCCGCTCTATCACAGGGCGTTTTTCGCATCTGCGAAATTCCTCGAGCAAAAAGCCCCGGTCAAAATCAAAGTTATGCGCGACCCACAGAGGGCTCGTGTTGAAGTCGGCAAAAATCCGGTCCGCGTGAACGCTGAAATCCAGCCCGTCCGAGAGCTCGCGGAGCGCTCCGACCGAGAATCCATGGACGGCCTCCGCGCCCGGATCGACGTGTTCCACGCAAAAAAAGGTGTTCTCGCCACGCTGGGGCGCGCCGTCGCCCTCGTCGATGATATATGCGAGCTGGCAGATTCTCCCCGGCCTCAAACCCGACGTTTCCGTGTCAAACACCACTGTTCGCATAGTGTCCCTCCTTTGCTCACAGGTCGTAGGCCAAGCCGCGCGCCCGGAAAAAGTCCTCGATTTCGACCGTATAGAGAAAGTTGTTTTTTCTGTAAATTTCGTATAACTCGCTGATGATCGGCGTACACGCGGAGTCCGGGTAGTTTTCGATGAATTTTAAGTAGCTCTGCTTCGGCTCGTCCATCAGCTGGAACAGCGCCTCGCCGTTTTCATCCTCCCCGGCGAGACGGTACAGGCCCGAGTTCTCGATCTGGATTGAACCGATGTATATTTTCAAGTAGTAGTCGAGGTTGTTTTCGATCTCGTCCAGATTCGTCGCGTCCGGGTATGTTTTCGCGTAGTTTTCCCAGTCGACGATCATTTCCGCCAGCTGGTCGAGCGTGACCATCAGCGTCGAATTTTCCGTGAAGTCATGGTCGGTGTGGAATTTGTAGTGCTTGCTGCGGAGCGTCAATAGCGCCTGCACCTTCTGACTGACAAACTCTGAGAATGTGTCGGCAAGGAAGTCCGCGCGCAGCATGAAATAGGAGGACTCGTCCTCGGAGACGTACAGGAAGCCGTTTTCGACCGCGTCGTTGATTGTCTGGTCGTTGGGCGGCTCCTCCTCATAGTTGGAGTTCAGGCCCTCGGAGACGTACTGCATGTTTTCCTCATAGGCAAAAAACAGCGCGTCGTTTTCGGCATCCGGGAAGACGAGCTCGCGGAAGGTTCGGAGCAGCGCCGCCGCGGACGCGACGTCGTCCATTTGGAGACTGGACGCGGCGTCTTGGAAGCGTGTGAGCTGGGCTTGCACCTCAGCCGGGTAGGCGGCTTGCGTCGTCGTCGCAAACGCGTCGTCCGGGCCCTCCGAAGTCTCCCCGTCGTCCCCGCCGACCAAGCCCGAGCCGGTGTCCCCGGCATTGCCGTCGCTCCCTGTGCCGTCCGCGTTTTCGCCGCCGTCGCCGCTGTTATCGCCGTCCCCGCCGCCGTCGCACGCGGCAAACGTACACAACAAAGTAAACAACAGGGCCAATACAAGAAAAAGGGCGGCGGAGACGCGCCCTGACTTTTTGTTCATTCCGTTCCCACACCTCGCTTCCGGCTGCCGCAAAACCGTTTCTCGCAGTATATCACCCTTCCGGAAAATTGACAAGAATTTTGGGGGCGGGTATAATCAAATACATGAAGGTTAGAGGGCTGAACACAAAAAATACGCTCGTTTTCTGCGCCGCGATGTTTGCGGTCCTGCTGTGCGGTTTTCTGTTTGCAAAGGCCGCGCGCCTGATCTCCCCGCTGATCGTGGCTTTTATCATCTCGACGGCGCTGGAGCCGCTGATCAAGCAGTTGATACGGCGCATCCGCCTAAAGCGCGCGTTTGCCGCCCCCGCGGTGATCATCCTCCTGCTCGCGGTCGTGTTTCTGCTTTTGTGGGCGCTGATCCTAAAGCTGATCAAGGAGTACAACGCGTTTGCCGGGAACCTGCCGGGCATTGTGCAGAGTTTTTACAAGAACGTCCAAGAGCTGCTCGAACGCGCGAAAGTGACCGAGAATTGGCTGCCGTTCCGCATCGAGTTTGCGATCGACTTTGACGCGCTGTACGCGCGCCTATACGCGTGGGCGACAAATTACGCGCAGACCGTCGCGGAGAGCCTTGTAAAGAACGCGGTCACGACGGCGGCGGGCCTGCCGCACGCGATCGTGTTTGTGGTCAGCCTGATGCTGTCGACGTATTTTTTACTCACGGAGCGCGAGGAATACATCTCGTATTTTCGCCGGAACCTGCCGCAAAAATGGCTCGACGGCCTCGCGGCGTTCCGCGTGAACGCGCTTTCCGCGGTTCTGGGCTATCTGCGCGCGCAGCTGATTATCATGGGCGTGCTGGTGGTCCCGCTGTTCGTCGGCCTGATGGTCCTCGGCGTGCGCTACGCGCTCGTGCTCGCGTTCCTCGTCGCGCTCCTTGACGCGCTGCCCGTGTTTGGGAGCAGCATGGTTTTGCTTCCGTGGGCGCTGTGGAGCCTTTTGATCGGGGATTACTTTACGGGCGTAGGGCTTATCGTGCTGTTTTTGGTCTGCTCGGGGCTGCGGCGCGTGATCGAGCCGAAAATCCTCTCGCGCAGCATCGGCGTAAACGTGCTCGTCACGATCACGGCGATGTACGCGGGGCTGCGGCTGATCGGCGTCACGGGCCTGATCCTCGGGCCGATCACCTATCTTTTGCTGCGTTCGATCATCGTCGGCATCACGGGCGGGCGCACGTTCAAGGAATACTTTTTGGTCGAGGACGAATTATAGTCTTGTCGGCCGGGGACAAATCACAATCTTTCGATGTCAGCAGAGGATAAAACAGGATGGCTTTGGACAGGCGGCAAAAAATCAGAAATTTTTGCATCATCGCGCACATCGACCACGGCAAATCGACGCTCGCCGACCGCATGATTGAGGCGACGGGGCTTTTGACGGCGCGGGAGATGGACGATCAGGTGCTGGACAATATGGAGATCGAGCGGGAGCGCGGGATCACGATCAAGGCGCAGGCAATCCGGATGCTCTATCAGGCGTCGGACGGCGAGGAATATGTGTTCAACCTGATCGACACGCCCGGCCACGTCGATTTTACATACGAGGTTTCGCGGAGCCTCGCGGCGTGCGAGGGCGCGGTGCTCGTCGTCGACGCGGTGCAGGGGATCGAGGCGCAGACGCTCGCGAACGTGTATCTCGCGACGGGGAACGGCCTTGAGGTGCTGCCCGTGATCAACAAGATCGACCTGCCGGGCGCGCGCGCGGACGAGGTGAAGCGCGAGATCGAGGATGTGATCGGCCTTGAGGCCGCGGACGCGCCGGAGATTTCCGCCAAAAACAACGTGAACATCGGGGCCGTGCTGGAGCAGGTCGTGAGCAAGGTGCCGCCCCCGGTCGGCGACGAGGCCGCGGCTTTGCGCGCGCTGATCTTTGACTCCTATTATGACAGCTACAAGGGGATTATCCCGCATATCCGCGTGGTCGACGGCACGGTGCGCGCCGGGGACGTCGTGCGCATGATCGCGACAGGCAAGGAATTTGTCGTGACGGAGCTCGGCTATTTTAAGCCGGGCCAGCTGCTCCCGGCGGACGCGCTCCGCGCGGGGGACGTCGGCTACATCGTCGCGAGCATCAAAAACGTGCGCGACGCGCGGGTCGGCGACACGGTTACGCTTTCCGCGGCCCCGGCGGAGCGCCCGCTCCCGGGCTACAAAAAAGTCAACTCGATGGTGTTCTGCGGCATCTACCCGGCGGACGGCGCGCGCTATGACGATCTGCGCGAGGCGTTGGAAAAATTGCAGCTGAACGACGCGGCGCTGTCCTTTGAGATCGAGACGTCGATCGCGCTCGGCTTCGGCTTCCGCTGCGGCTTTTTGGGGCTTTTGCACCTCGAGGTGATCCAAGAGCGGCTCGAGCGCGAGTTTGACCTCGACCTCGTGACGACGGCCCCGAGCGTCGTGTATAAAGTGACAAAAACGGACGGGGAACTTATTGAGGTCGACAACCCGACGAACCTTCCGCCGCAGACGGAGATCGATTTTATGGAGGAGCCGCTCGTGAAGGCGACGATCATGACGCCCTCCGAGTTTGTCGGCAACATCATGGACCTCGCGCAGGACCGGCGCGGAACGTTCCACGACATGTCGTACATCGACGCGGCGCGCGTCATGCTGACCTACACGATCCCGTTGAACGAGATCATCTACGACTTTTTTGACTCGCTAAAATCGCGGACGCGCGGCTATGCCTCGCTGGATTACGAGCTCGCGGGCTATCAGCGGTCCGACCTTGTCAAGCTCGATTTCATGCTGAACGGGGATATTGTGGACGCGCTCTCTTTTATTGTCTTTTCCGAAAAAGCCTACGCGCGGGCGCGGCGGATCGCGGAAAAGCTGAAGGATGCGATTCCGAGACATCAGTTTGAGATTCCGATTCAGGCGTGTATCGGCGGCAAGATCATTGCGCGGGAGACCGTCAAGGCGTATCGCAAGGACGTGCTCGCAAAGTGTTACGGCGGCGACATCACGCGTAAAAAAAAGCTGCTCGAAAAGCAGAAGGAAGGCAAAAAGCGGATGCGGCAGGTCGGGAGCGTCGAGATGCCGCAGGAGGCGTTCATGAGCGTGCTGAAGCTGTGAGCGGCGCTGCGCGCAAGGCGGACGAGGCGGCGGAGCTGCGGGCGGCGCGACCGGGCGGAGCGGTTGATGCCGCGGAGGCGTGGGGCGTGTATGTACACGTCCCTTTTTGCGCGGCGCGCTGCGCCTATTGTGATTTTAATACATACAGCGGTATGGAGCGGTACGTCGGCGCGTATTTTCGCGCGCTGCGCCGCGAGCTCCGGGCGTTTTGGGAGGAGCGGGCATATGCAGCTGACGCCGCGTCCACGCCCGTCGCGGGCGCGGCGGGTTCAGACTTTGCGTATGCGGACACGGTGTTCTTCGGCGGCGGCACACCCTCTTTTGTCGATCCCGTCTACCTGTGTGATCTGCTGGATTTGATCCCGCGCGCCGGAGGGGACGGCTTTGCCTGCGGCGGCGCGGGATTTACGGGCGCGGGCGGCGGGGAAGAAGGCGCGTGGGAA
>JAITSR010000414.1 GCA_031287655.1 Clostridiales bacterium | reverse complement strand
AAACGATTTAGAGTACTTCTGTGCCTAACAGCCAATGATGTTTACTGTTTTTCCGTCAACGATCGCTTTTTCAAATGTTAATTTTTCAGTCCAACCCAGCGTCTCCCTTCGGTCAAATAGAACAAGCCAGCCCGCGTCAGCGCCCAGCGTGTCCATATAGGCGGTTATCTGTTTTAGGCCCTCGTCTCGCGTGTCTTCGCCGTAACGAATCTTCAATTCAATGGGATACTTATGGTTCCTGAACACAATGCAAAGGTCCACACGCCTTGTCCCCGTCGCCATTTCGCGCGTTATCTGCCCGCCGCCGTTGACGACTCGTTGCAAAAACGCCTGCATCACCAAATGCGGCGCAGCTTCCTTGTAATCATACCTCTCCTGCCAGATCGCCGCGTTCTCCCGCCAGAATACCTGAAAGTCCCGCAATAGATACTCCATGTCAAGTGTACCATCTTCTTTCATGTAGCGCGGCATTTGGTAGGGATAGCCGTGTTCTTCGATCGCCTGCTGCGTCCGCCAATTCAGCGCGCGTATGATGATCTCGCCATATATCGGGTTTGCGGGTTCCACTTTTCCGCGATCATCCCGTATCAGGCCCAAATCTTTTGCGTATAGATAGTCGTCCCCGATTGGGTCCAGCTTGCCCGATTCGCCGATAATGATCGGTTCAACCACGCGCTTTATCCGTTCTTCCCGCAGTCTCGCCATCAGCGAGTCAAAATGTGTACCACGCTGCAAAATGAGCGTCTGTATCGCCGTTTCCGCCATGTCTGCGGTAACGGACTGCCGCGGGTCGTCTCTTGTGATATTTTGAACCGCTTCGCGCGCAATGGCGTTTACCAGCCACGGCTGTCCTTGTGTCTGCCGCCAGACCAGCTCGACAGCCGCTTCCTCAAATATCTGCCCCGTATCCGCCGTATGCTGAGCGTAAAGTTCCGCGATTTCCCCCTGCGTAAAATTGCGCAGTGTCATTGTCGATGTGACAATATTAAAGGGGCTGCTGCTGCCAAGTGTTTTTCCCTGGGAACGGTACTGATCGCGATAGTCCCGGATATTGCGCATACCGATCAAGCCCAGTGAATGAACAAAAGGCGCGTCGGGCCGATCCACATAACCATCCCGGAGCTGCCGTAAAAAACTGATCAGCGTCTGATCGCACAAAGCATCCGCTTCGTCAAAAAACACAACCAGCGGCTTATCCAGTTTGGCGCAGTATATACGCAGGGAGCGCTGTAAAATGCTTGCATAATCATATCCGGCGTTATCCGCTCCAAAGGCGGACGCGTGGGGAAAGTCATAACTGTCCAGTTTTTCCCGGATCGCATTGATTATGGCCGAAATGCCTTTCTCCGGGTCCGCAATCCCGTCCGCTTTTTCCAGTGAACAATACAGCGCGTAGTATTTTCCTTCCCCGTTGATCCTCCGCGTCAGTTCTCTTAGCAGCGTCGTCTTTCCGGTCTGCCGCGCCGCGTGGATCACAAAATATTGTCCGTCCGAAATCAAGGAAAGCACTTCCGCCCCCAGCCTTCGCACAGCGTCTATCATATAATGCTTTTGCGGGTTGCAGGGCCCCGCTACATTAAATATGCGTCTCATAGAAACCTCCATGTAGTCGCTCCGCTTCGTCACAAATAGCGACGAAACGGAGGTTGGGGTGTGGAGAGGGGCATCGGTTCCATGGACTGGAGCCGATGTCTCCCGAAGGTTTCTGGATAACCATAGGGTGCCCTTCGAAGCGTGAAAAGGACTGTTTCACGCTATTCACCCCGCGTTTATTTTATCATAAAAAGCTTCAATTTGCTAACCGGTCCCTTGCCAATCACCGGTTAGTGTAACTTTTGGCAACCTAAAGAAATGTCACTTGAAAAGCCGTGCATACAACTTGATTTGCACGACATGCCATGATATTGTAAAAACATTGCTAAGAGATGGAGGCGTTATCTATGGGAAATACCATCAATGTAACTATCAGGCTTGACCGCGAGACCAAGGAAAGCGCCGAAAAGCTCTTTAATGATCTCGGTATGAATCTGTCCACTGCGTTCAACGTTTTTGCGCGTCAGGCATTGCGTCAGGGGAAAATTCCGTTTGAAATTTATGACCCGTTTTTCAGTGAAAATAATCAGGCGGAATTGAGGCGTCGGATTGACGATATAGAGTCCGGCAAGGCAAAGCTGACTGTCCACGATATTATAGAGGCGGACGATGACTAAAGCATGGCATGACAGGGCATGGAAAGAATATACAAATTGGCAAACACAGGATAAAAAGACGTTGAAACGAATTAATGCCTTACTCAAAGACATCGACCGAAACCCGTTTGAGGGAATTGGCAAGCCGGAGCTATTGAAAGGCGCTCTTTCGGGCTGGTGGTCACGCCGCATAGACGACAGGAACCGTATCGTTTACAAAGTGGAAAACGATCAGCTTGTCGTATTGCAATGTGGCGCACATTATGAGGATTAGACGCAGCGACCGATAAATCACGTTCGGAAATGTGTGGCATGGAGGGTATAGCGATATGAGCAAAATGAAGATGAAGGCCGTCGCCGTGCTGGAGAAGGGCGTCGTGCGGGTCGTGGACGACGCGCCGATGCCGGTGATCGGCGAATACGACGCGCTCGTGCGGATTTTAGCGTGCGGTTTTTGCAACGGGACGGACCTTAGGATCATCGACGAGCAGGTGACGGCGCACCAGCTCCTGCAGCCCTACCCGACGCTGCTCGGGCACGAGGCGATCGGGGTTATCGAGAAGGTCGGGCCTAAGGTGCGGAACCTTGCGCCCGGCGAAAAGCATGTGTTCGTGCGCGGCGGCAAAACGGAGGGCAGCCGCTACACCTCGACGCACGGACAGATGGCCGAATACGGCGTCCTGACCGACTACGCCGCGATGGAGAGCGACGGCGAGGCGCTGCCCGCGAGCGCGCGGGTCTATCAGACGCGGGTGCCGGACGATTTTGACATCGCGGACGGCGGGATTTTCCTGCCGCTGTGCGAATGTCTGTCCGCCGTAAAGAACTTTGGCATCGACGCCGGCACGGACGTTTTGATGTATGGCGCGGGGCCGATGGGGCTCGCGATGATGCGGTATATGCACATTCTCGGCGCAAAGTCCGTGACCGTGATCGACTCTGTCCCGGAGCGGCTGCAAAAGGCGCGGGAGGTCGGCAAGGCGGACCGGGTGATCAACTTTGCGCAGGAGGACGCGGACGCCGCGCTTGGCGGCCAGCTGTTCGACCGGGTCGTGGACGCCGTCGGGCTCTCATCGGTGCTCGTGAGCGGCTCTTATCATTTAAAACCGTTCGGCGTCGCCTGTTCGCTCGGCGTGCTAAAAAAGGAGGACAGCCTTGTGAATCTGCCGGAGGTCAAGAACAACACGCTGATTCACATGCTGAACTTCCCCTACGCGGAGCTCGAGCGGCTCGAGGAAAACATGGGCTATATTCAAAAGGGGCAAATCAACCCTAAGGACTTCTATTCCCATGTGATGCCGATGGCGGACGTAAACGAGGCGATCCGGCTCGTGCGCGAAAAAAAGACCCTAAAAGTGATCCTCACGATGTAACGCAATCGGTCGGAGGCGCGGCGTCGGCAAAAGCCCGGCTTGCCGCCGATGCCCTCGGGGAGCGAGCGGACTGCGAGCGACTTGTGGTTGACATGCGGAAAAAAGAAGCGCAGAATATGGTTTATGAGGAAAGATGAACTGATTCTGAGGCTGCAAAAATTCTACCGGCCGGGCAACTTGGTAAAAGAGGGGCTAAAGCTCGGGGAGATCCCGGATACGCGCGCCGCGTATGGCAGCGTGATTTCGATCGCGTGGGCGTCCGTCGCGGAAGCCTTTTTGGTTTCGATGATTTCGATGGCGGACACGCTGATGGTCAGCGTCGTCGGGGACGAGGCGATCGCCGCCGTCGGGCTCGTGACGCAGCCGCGTTTCCTCGTCCAGACGCTTGTGATCGCGCTGAACATGTCGGTCGTCTCAATTACGGCGCGCCGCAAGGGCGAGCGTGACACGATCGGCGCTTCGGCATGCCTAAAGCAAGGCCTTGTGCTCTCGCTGCTGCTTTCCCTTGTTTTTTCCGCGCTTGTCACACCGTTTTCCGGCCAGATTCTGCGCTTTGCCGGGGCGCATGACGACTCGATCGGCATGGCGAAGGCCTATTTTGACATCCTGATCCGCGGAATCCCGCTCTGCAACCTCTCGCTCACAATCAGCGCGGCGCTGCGCGGTACCGGGAATACCAAGGCCTCGATGGCGATCAACATGACGTCGAACGTCGTGAATCTGATTTTCAACTACCTTCTGATCGGCGGCAGGTTCGGCTTCCCGGCGCTCGGCGTTCCGGGGGCCGCGATCGCGACCGTGATCGGCTGGGGCGTCGGTCTTCTGCTCGCGCTCCGGTTTGTTCTGCACCGCGACGGCTTTTTGTCGATCCGCTCAAAATTCGGCTGGAAGCCGGAGCGCGCGATGCTGAGCTCGATGTTCAAGGTCGCCTCCGGCTCGCTCGTCGAACAGCTCTGCATGAGGGCGGGTTTTCTGACATACGGTATTATCATCGCACGGCTCGGCACGATCGTCTACGCGACGCATCAAATTCTCGCGAATATCCTGAGCCTGTCGTTCTCTTTCGGCGAGGGATATGGCATCGCCGCGTCCTCGCTCGTCGGGCAGAACCTCGGCGCAAAGCGCCCGGACCTCTCGATCGTCTATGGGAAAATATGCCAGCGGCTCTCGCTGATCACCTCGACGGCGGTCTTTGCGCTGCTCACGCTGTTCGGGCGGAATATGCTGCGCGCGTTTTCGGACAATCCGCAGATCATCAAGACCGGGAGCGACATCCTGCTGCTGATGGTCATCATCATCTACGGACAGGCGTCGCAGCTGATCTTTATGGGCGCGCTGCGCGGCGCGGGCGACACGCGCTACACCGCGGCCGTGTCCCTCGTCTCGATTACGTTCATCCGGCCCGTGGTCTCGCTGCTGCTCGCGTATGGTCTGGGGCTCGGTCTCTTTGGCGCGTGGATCGCGTTTGTCGCCGATCAGTACACGCGTCTCGTCCTCACATACCGGCGCTTCTCGTCCGGCAAATGGGTGACGATCAAACTCTAAAAAACGCGCCGCCGCGTCGACGCGCAGGCCACACCGACGTGTTTTTCAGTAGTCGTCTCGCAGGCCGTCGATGTATCCCCGTAGTTTATATCTATCAGTAGTCGACGCGCAGCGTCTTGATCTCAAACGGACGAAATTCCAGCTCGATCTGATCGGTCGCCAGCGGCGCGTCCGGCTCCTCAAGCGGGACCTCGAGCAGATTCGTCTCCACGATGGCTTTTGCCCCCGGCACGGAGAGCTTTGTAAAGGGATGCGAACCCTCGCACTCATAGAGCCGCAGGATAAACGCGCGATCCTCGTCCTCGCAGGGTTTTACGGTCTCGACGAGCACCGCGTCGGAATCGATTGCCAAAAGCGGCGGCACGGCGCTGCCGGGTACGGCGCTGTTAGGCGCGGCGTCGTTTGGCGCGGGGCTTCCGATGTCCGCGCCTCCGACGATCAGCGGCGGGTAGTTGAACGCGTATGCCGCGTGTACGACGCTTTTTGCGGAAAAACCGCCCCTGTGCGGCAAAAACGCGTAGGCGCAGTCGTGGACGCCGTGGTCGCCCGCGTAGTCGGGCCGGTTCCCGCCCTTGTGCAGCGAAAGCCGAATCTGCCCCTCGGATACGGACACGCCGTATTTGCAGTCGTTGAGGATCGCGACGCCATAGCGCGTCTCGGAGAGGTCCGTGAACTTGTGGTTTGAGACCTCAAATTTCGCCTTGTCGAGGTCGGTGTTGCGCGCGGTTGAGCGCTTGATGTGGCCGAACTGGATTTCGTGGCGGGCCTCCGCGGCGGCGATCGACGTGTCAAACGCGGTTTTTAAAAAGCGGTGATTCTCGTGCCAGTCCATCCGCGTCTCAAAGCGCACGAGCGGCGTGTCGGCGTAAAAGACGATGTCCTGCGTGATCTTGGACTTCTCGCTGATCCGATAGACCGAGCGGATCCGGAACTCCACCGCGCCGTCAGCAACCACTTCGCGGCTCACGAGCTCCTTGACGGGCCGGTAGCGCAGCTCGGTGTCGGCGTCGACATCCCAGTTGTCCCACGCCGCGGGGACGTCCTCCGCGATCAGGAACGTGTTGAGCGGATAACCCTCGCCGCAGAGCTCCCTGCCGTTCTCCGTCTTGTCGCGGAAGGAACGGATATAGCCCTCTCTGTCGAACGTCACGCTCGCGAACGGCGTCTCGAGCGCGTCGAGCCTTTTTTTGTTCACGCGGAAAGGGGAGACGCCGGCGCCACCGGACGCTTCCGTGTTCCGCGCGGGCGGCTGCGCGCCGTGCGCTTCTTTGCCCCACATGAGCGGGACCGCGCCGAACGCGGGCAGTGTGAGACCCGCGACCGCGAGCTTATCTCCAAAGAGCGTGCCGACCGCCTGCTGCCGCGCGCCTCCGAGCTGCGCGCCGTCGAGCCGCGTCCCCGGCGCGGCGTCCACATAGAAAACATCGCCCCGCTCAAACGACAGCGTATTCAGAGCGGTCAAAAAATCGCCGCGCGCGCCTTCCGCGCCGGAGCAGTCGCCCGCCGCGGCGCTCTTTGCGGGTCCTGCCGCGAGTCCGCTTGTGAGTTCCTTCGCGAGCTTTGCCGTCAGCGCCCGCGCGTCCGCGATCAGACGGCCCGTCTCCGCCTTCGACTGCTCGTGCGCCTCCGGGATACAGGTGCCGGGCAGAATATCGTGAAACTGGTTTATCAGCAGCGTGCCGACGAGCGGGCGAATCTGCGCGCCGTCCGCGATTTCCGACCGCGCGAGCGCGTGCCGGACCGTGATATATTCGAGGTCGTGGATCGCGATCTCGGCGAGCCGGTTGTTGCGCTTGATCGTGTGCTGATTCGTAAGCGTGCCCCGGTGGAGCTCCAAATAGAGCTCGCCGCTGTATGTGGACGGGTTTACGATCGTCCGCTCAAGCGTCTGCATAAAATCGGAGACCGTCATGTACCGCGCGCGCGGCAGGCCCTCCAAGTCCTCGACCCTCCGCGCGGACTCGAGCATCTCAAACTCCGGGCCGCCGCCCCCGTCGCCGTAGCCGAACGACAGCAGGCGCATGTTGGAGACGGTCTTTTCCTTGATGTTGTCGCCGTTTCTCGGGTTCCGCACGACATAATTCACGAGCGCCTCGGGGTCCGGCTTTATGTGCGTCTTGTTCAGGTGTGTCAGCGCCTTCGTGCCGTCGACGCCCTTCCAATAAAAGGTGTCATAGGGGAAGTCGTTCGTGTCGTTCCACGCCATCTTTGTCGTCAGGAAGTATTTTACCCCGCTGAGCTTCATGATCTGCGGGATCGCCGCGGAATAGCCGAACGTGTCGGGCAGCCAGAACGTGTCCGCCAGATAGTCAAAATGCTCGAGAGTGAACCGCTGCCCCCAGAGGAACTGGCGCGCCATCATCTCCCCCGAGACGAGGTTGCAGTCGCACTCGACCCAGACGCCGCCGTTCGGTTCGTAGCGGCCCTCGGCGACGCGCTCCTTGATCTTTGCGAACAAGTCGGGATAGTGTTCGCGGATCATGTCGCTGTGGCAGGCGGAGCTTTGGACGAACAAGTATTCCGGGTATTGCTCCATCAGGCTGATCTGGTTCGCGTAGGTGCGCGCGCACTTTTTGACGGTCTCCGGGACCGTCCAGAGCCATGCCGTGTCCATGTGCGAATGGCCGATGATCCCGGCTGTCGGCGCGGATTTTGAGTTGCGGCGGGCGAGCGTCTTTTTCAGATAGGGGGCCGCGGCGCGGAGCGACTCCCGAAACGCATCCTCCCCCGCGTCCTCCGGGGAATACCACACGATCTCATGCACGCGCGTCAACGCGTTCACGACCTCGGCGCGGCGGAAGTCGTCCTCCCCGAGCACGGCGGCGAGCTGATTCAGCGTGCGGAGATCAAACAGGAAGTCGATGATTTCGTCGTCTTTGAGACAGATGTCGACCGTGCCGACCGTATGCTCAAAATTCGTGCGCTCCCGCGTCTCAAAGGGCTTCGTGCCGATCACATAATGCCCCGCGTAATATTCGAGCGCGATGTCAATCCGTTTGCCCGGCACGGCCTCTTTGACGAGCATGTCGCAGTAGTGGCTGCCGTGCGAGTTGACGATGTATTTTGAGGCGAACAGGCCGAACGGCGCGCCGTCGACAAAGAGCAGCGCCTCGTAGCCCGTGATGCGCGGCCAGAGGAACAGCGGCTTGCCCGAAAGCTCGGCGGGCGGCGTGTAGCTTCCGCGGAACCAGCAGCAGCGGCCCTCACCGCCCCATGTGTCGCCGGGCTTGCACGGCTTGAACAGCGCCTCGCCGGGGATTTTGTGCAGGCGCTCGGACGTCTCATAGCAGGAGACCGGCAGCTCCGCGACCTTTTGAAACATTCGGCTTTCGAGTTCATTCTCCAATCGGCTCAGCTTTAAGAGCATCCGCGCGATCTGCTTGCTTCCCAACATTGTCTGTCCTCCCGATTTTTGCGGTTCTGTTGTTATGCTTTATATATTTTTTATGTTGTTTTATACCTTCTATTTTTTTGGGGCGGCGGCGAGCGCGTCCAAGATGCCGGACGCGAGGTTTTGTGCCGCCCTCTCCTGAAAGGCCTCGCTGTTCAAGAGCTTACGGTCCGCCGAATTTGAAAGGAACGCAAGCTCGACGAGCGCGGAGGGGATTATTGTTTTTCGTAGCACTAAGATGTGGTCATTCGGGTTGACGCCCCGGTCGGCCACACCTAAATCTTCCGTGAGACGCGCCTGAATTATGGCGGCGAGCGCCTTTCCGGCCTCGTCCGGCGCGCCGCCCGCGGCGCTGTTGCAGTAAAGGGTCGTCGCCCCGCTGATGCGGCCGTCCTCAAACCAGTCGCAGTGGACGCTGACCAGAAACGCCGCCGATACGCTGTTTGCGAGGCGGATCCGCTCGTCGACCGGGACCGTGGTATCCTCATCGCGCGTCAGGATATAGTCGGCATCGCTTTCGCGCAGGAGTTCCGCGGCACGGAGCGTGACCTTTAGCGCGACATCCTTTTCGCTGACGCCCTTTTCGATCGAGCCCGGGTCGCTCCCGCCATGCCCCGCGTCAAGGATGATCCAGCCCTTGCCGCCGTTGGCCTCCGCGCCCCACTTCGCATAGTCGCCGTAAAGGCTTTCCGATGTGCCGTCCACGCCCGGCCCGTCCGACGCGGCGGCTTCGTTTTGCCCGAAACGAAAACCCGCCCCGACGCCGTCCAACAGCCGCGGCGACGACCGCTGATTGGGTCCGGACTCAAGCGCCGCCGCGGATTGCGGCTGCGAACGCCGATCGGAACCTGAACCTGAGTCCATCGCGGGCTGCTGATCGAGCTCTTGCGCCATCGCGGACTGCTGATTAGAATCCGACCCGATCGCGGGCCGCGATACAATTTCAATGACCGGCGCGCCCGCGGTCTCTGAGACACCTGTGGCGCCTGCGGCGCCCGCGACGTCCGATTCCGATGTCTTGCGCGCAGTTGCGGCGCCTGCGGCGGCTGGGATGTCCACGATCTCCACAATCGCGCCTGCGGAAAGTTCCCCGTCCGGCAGCTTGAAATCCTGCACGGCCTGCCGCCCCCAAGATTTTGGCAATGAAAAAACGAGACAGACAAAAAAAGCCGCAAAAATGGGGAAAACGAAGCGATTCCCTATATGATCGATTTTGCGCTTTTGCCTGTCGGCTCGTATATTCTGTAAATTTGTCTTTGGTAGGAGATTCGATTGTTCACCAAATTCCCATTCGTTCATGCCGTCTATTATACAGCGCGGGCCGAAAAAAGCAAGTACGATTCGTCGCTCGCAGTCCGCGCGCAGTCCGCAGTCTGCGGCCCGCAACTCAGCGCAGGTTCTCAGGATTCAGGCAGGCGAGCTCCGGCGGCACAAAGCGGCCGTCCTTTCGGATCAGCTTGTCGTCAAAATAAATCTCGCCGCCGCCGTATTCCGGGCGCTGGATCAGCACGAGGTCCCAGTGGATCGCCGAGCGGTTGCCGTTGTCACACGCGTCGTAGGTGCTACCGGGCGTAAAATGGATGCTGCCGCTGATCTTCTCGTCAAACAGGGTATCGTTCATCGGCGCGAGGATATAGGGGTTCAGACCGAACGAAAACTCCCCGACATAGCGCGCGCCCTCGTCGATGTCCAGAATTTTGTTGAGCTGCTCCGTCTCGTTCGCCTCCGCGCGGATGATTTTGCCGTCCCGGAACTCCAACACGACGTCGCTGAAATGGGTCCCCTGATACACGGAGGGCGCGTTGTACGAGATCACGCCGTTGACCGAATCGCGCACCGGCGCGGTGTAGACCTCGCCGTCCGGAATGTTCCTGTGCCCGTCGCACTTGACGGCGGGGAGCCCCTTGATCGAAAAGCGCAGATCCGTCCCGGGCCCCGTCAGCCGCACGCGCTCCGTCCGGTCGATCAGCGCGACGAGCGGGTCCATCGCGTCCGACATCCGCTGATAGTCGAGGTTGCAGACGTCGAAGTAAAAATCCTCAAACGCCTCGGTCGACATATGCGCGAGCTGGGCCATCGACGCGGTCGGGTAGCGCAGGACGCACCATTTTGTGTGCCGGACACGCTGCTCGCTGTGTACCGGTTTTGAATAGTGTTTCTGATAGATCGCGCTCCGCTCGTCCGGTACGTCGCCGTCCTCATAGACGTTGTCGCTCCCGCGCAGCCCGATGTACGCCTGCATGTTCTTCATGCGGACGAGGTCCTGCGCCGCCATCAGCTCCGCGTGCGGGACCGTGAGCCCGGAGAGCAGCGCACGCCGCGCCTCCTGATTGTGGAACTGGATATGCGGCTGCCCCCCGGCGAGGTACGCCGCCCGGATCAACTCCGTCGCGAGCGCGGCTTCCTGTCCGCTCATCGCTTCGATCAGCACGTTCTCGCCCGGCGCGAGCCGCACGGAATAGCGGATCAGATTCCCAGCGAGCTTTGTGTAGCGTTCGTCTTTCATCTTAGCCTCCCTTATTGATAATGAGTTGAATCAGCAGAACGGGGCGGCTCGTTTAATCGTCAAACATGTGCCTATCAAGCAAACACTCGCTTGTTGTATAGACAACTTTTTTAGGTTGTACTTTCGCAACTTCACTCTTTGTTGACCCTCCTTTATTTTTTCTTTCCGTAGCGAGGAGAGCTTCTTTTTGACGTTTGGCAATTACACTCTCGCTGGCCTTTTGGGTCACATATTTTTCCAGATGCGATGCTACTGACATTATGCGTCTCCGATCTTTCCATTAGTTTGACTTTGTTGAATATTGGTAATATACTCCATATTTTCACGCAGCAGGATATAAAGTGAATCAGCAAGAAGGGCAGTGAAGCCGTAGACGTAATTATCATCGCGTTCCCAATCAGGACAAACTGAATCACTATCCAGACAAAGAAAACCGATAATGTCATATACATCGTCATCTTCAGCGCGTTCTTCGTGTGTTACACACCTAATAGGAATAGTAAGCGCACTCTTATAGAATTCCCCGTATTTGGGATTTGAATTCTTGTATTCCCCTTTTGATTGGAGCGTAGGTAAATCCCCACAGGCGAAAAATTGCGCTCCATCTGCAATTTGCTCAAAGTCAGTATTCCCTCTTATAGGAACCAAACTGCGGTCATTTTCTTTTCTTTTTTGAGCTTTCTTGGGAGCAAAACGGGAGATTGTCTTTACTTCCCAGTCAAGCATATTTTTACTTTCAGT
>JAITSR010000365.1 GCA_031287655.1 Clostridiales bacterium | reverse complement strand
GTCGCAACAGTATTCTCCATGCTATCGAGTTTTTCCTTATGCCGCGGCGTAATCAGACGCAAAACGTCATCCTTGTCATAGGGAGCGGCAAGATCTATAATATCCGCGAGGTGAATACGCCGTTTAGGCGGCTTTTCAGCACGCCACCAAATCCATTCCGGCAAGACATTCCCAAGGTTTACGGCGGCTTTATTATGCAACCAATTTGGTTGAGTGTCAATCAAATCCTGTGGAATAACGACATCGCAGCTGACCGCAATGACAAACACACGAGGTCTTGACTGTGGTACAAAATGAATTGCGTCAATCATCATAGCGCCGCTTTTATATCCAAGCTCCAGTAAAGCGTGATGGAGTTTTGCATAGTGTTGTCCTTTGTTGGCTGACAGCAAACCGGCAACATTTTCAATCAGTAGAATAGCGGGGCGCTCCTGCATTTCCCGCAAAACGCGGAGCCATTCCCAAACAAGCCCGCTGCGCGAAGCGTCAATTCCACCCATCGACCCCGCCAAAGACAGATCTTGGCAGGGGAAACTTGCCCACGACAAATGCGCGCAAGGCAAATCAGCACCGTTTACTTTCTTAATATAATCTAAAATAAAGTGGTTGTTTTTGAAGTTTGCGCTATAAACGGCTGTTTTTTTCTCGCTTATGTCATTTGCCCATATAGGGGCGAACATCCCTTTTAAGCCATAGGCAACTAACCCGCTCCCCGCAAAAAACTCGTGCATAGTCCAAGGGGCGCATGACAAATCAACCCTGCGATCTATTGGCTGTATAGCCGCCATAATTTACCCCCTGCCTTCCAATAAAAAATGCTTGCCGCTACCTCGAAAGTTGTGTTAGACATTCACAACTATTCCCACTCGATTGTTGCGGGGGGCTTGGCCGTTATGTCGTAGACCACGCGGTTCACGCGCGGGACCTCGTTGACAATGCGACTGGAGGCCTTCGCGAGCACCTCGTATGGGACGCGTGAAAAATCCGCGGTCATAAAGTCGTCCGTTTTAACGGCGCGCAGCGCGACGACGCTTTCATAGCTGCGCTCATCGCCTTTTACGCCGACGGTTTTGAGATTTGTCAACACGGCGAAGTATTGGCTGATGTCCCGCGCGATCCCCGCGTTCGCGATCTCCTCGCGGAATATCGCGTCGGCTTCCCGCAGCGTCGCGAGCTTTTCCTCCGTCACATCGCCAAGCACCCGGACGGAGAGGCCCGGCCCCGGGAACGGCTGCCGCCACACGATTTCCTCCGGAATCCCGAGCTCGAGTCCGGCCCTCCTTACCTCGTCTTTAAAGAGCAGCCGCAGCGGCTCAATAATTTCCGAAAAGCCGACGTCCTTCGGCAGCCCGCCGACGTTGTGATGGCTCTTGATCACAGCCGAGTCGCCGAGCCCGCTTTCGATCACGTCGGGGTAGATCGTCCCCTGAACGAGGAAATCGACCTGACCGATCCGCTTCGCCGCTTCCTCAACGACGCGGATAAACTCCTCTCCGATGATCTTGCGCTTGCGCTCCGGCTCCGTGACGCCCGCGAGACGGCTGAGGAATCTGTCCGCGGCGTCGACGCGCACGAAGTTCATTTCAAACTGACCCTTGCACATCGCCTCGACGGAGTCGGCCTCGCCTTTGCGGAGCAGCCCGTTATCGACAAAAATACATGTCAGCCGCTTCCCGATCGCTCTGTGGAGCAGCACCGCCGCAACAGTGGAGTCGACACCGCCGGACAGCGCGCATAACGCTTTTTTATCCCCGATTTTTTCCCGCAGGCGCGCGATCGAGTCCCGGACAAAGCCGGACATCCTCCAATCGCCGGAAAACCCGCAAACGGCATACACGAAGTTCTTCAGTATTTGCCGCCCAAAAACGGTGTGCAGGACCTCCGGGTGAAACTGTACGGCGTACAGACCGCGCGCCCGGTCCTCAAACGCGGCGTTGGCGCAACGTGCGGTGCGCGCCGTCGCGCAAAACCCCTCCGGCAGCTCCGCAACGCGGTCGTTATGGCTCATCCAGCATGTGGATACGGCGTCCACGCCGGTAAACAGCCGACCGTCCCGCGCGCCGGGTTCGATCAGCGTCATTTCAACGGCCCCGTATTCGCTCTTTTCGTCCGACAAGACGCGCCCGCCCAGCGTCGCGGCGATCAACTGCGCGCCGTAGCATATGCCGAGCACCGGAACGCCGAGCGAAAACAGCTCCGCGGGGCAGCGCGGCGCCGTGGGCGCGTTGACGCTGTTCGGCCCCCCCGTCAGGATGAAGCCCTTAGGAGAGCGCTCCATCAGCTTTTCGAGCGGCGTCGTATAGGGCAGCACCTCACAGTAAACGCCCTCGTCGCGCACGCGCCGCGCAATCAGTTGATTGTACTGCCCTCCAAAGTCCAACACGATCAAAAGCTCATGATCCGGCATCTGTTCGCCCTCCGAAGATTTTAGTCTGCCGCGGCCGCCATCTGACCGTGGCTTATCTTTATCAGCAAAAAAATCGCGCCGGTCGGGCCCAATGATTGCAGCGGGTCCGGCCGACGCGGCATCGAGCAGAATGGAGATGAGGGGGGTCGAACCCCTGTCCGAAGCTGTATCCACGAGTGTTTCTACGGGTGTAGCCTGCTGATTGAGATTCCCGGCTCAACGCCCCAACAGGCAGGGCAAAAGTTCCGGTAGCTTCATAAGATCGGGCGCGACCTCAAAGCTTTGGCCGACCAGTTCAGGCGTCTGACCTGCGGCGCATAGGGGCTGAATCGGTGACGCCAGTTCCCCAAGGTTCAGCTACGATGGACTGACGGGCGGCTATCAAGCCGCGGCTAAAGCGAAATTATCTTCGTTAGCGTTTGTTTTTTGTTCTCGTTTTTTAAGAGGC
>JAITSR010000343.1 GCA_031287655.1 Clostridiales bacterium | reverse complement strand
TGCCGCCGCGTTTTTTGATTTTTTTCTGCTCCGGCATCCAGTCGATCACCAGATGCGCCGACTCCGGGTCGCACTCGGTCGACGCCGCGTCCGCGTAGCCCAGCGCGTTGCGCGCGAACTCGACCGCCGCGATCTGCATCCCGAGGCAGAGCCCGAAATAGGGGACGCCGTTCTCCCGCGCGTACTTTGCGGCAAGGATCATGCCCTCGATCCCGCGCGGGCCGAAGCCGCCCGGCACGACGATCCCGTCGACGTCCTTTAGGAGCCTGTCGGCCGAGGCGCGCGTGACCTTTTCGGAGTCGACGCGCTTGATCCGCACGTCCGCGCCAAGCTGCGCGCCGCTGTGCCTAAGGGCTTCGAGCACGGAAAAATACGCGTCGAACGTGTCGATGTATTTGCCGACAAGCGCGATCGTCACCTTTTTTGTCGGGTGCTTCAAGCGCTCGACCATCGCCCGCCATTCGTCGAGGTCCGGCGCGCGCTCCGCGAGCCCGAGCTGCGTCAGTATCCGCGCGTCAAGCTGCTCGGCGTGCAGCGTCAGCGGCACCTCATAGATGCTCTCGACGTCCTCGTTGGTAATCACATGGCCCGGCGGCACGTTGCAGAACAGCGCGACTTTGTCCTTTGACTCGGCGGACAGCGGGCGCTCGGAGCGGCAGATGATGAAGTCCGGGCTGATCCCGAGGCCGAGCAGCTCTTTTACGCTGTGCTGCGCGGGCTTTGTCTTTTGCTCGCCGGACGCCTGAATGTACGGCAGCAGCACGACGTGGACAAAAGCGCAGTGCGCCTTTCCGACGTCGTTGCTGAACTGGCGGAGCGCCTCGAGGAACACCATGCTCTCAATGTCGCCGACCGTGCCGCCGATTTCGATGATCGCGATGTCCGCGTCCGGCGCGTCGCCCGCGATTCGCTCCTTAATCTCGTTTGTGATGTGCGGGACGATCTGCACGGTCGCGCCGTCGTACACGCCTTGGCGCTCCTTGTCGATCACGCTGCCGTAGATGCTGCCGGACGTCACGTTGCCGTTGCGCGTGAGCTCCTCGTCGATAAAGCGCTCATAATGCCCGAGGTCGAGGTCGGTCTCGGCGCCGTCGTCCGTCACGAACACCTCCCCATGCTGGAAGGGGTTCATCGTGCCCGCGTCCACGTTCAGATACGGGTCGAACTTCTGCATCGTGATCACATAGCCGCGGCATTTCAGGAGCCGCCCGAGCGAAGCCGCGACAATGCCCTTGCCGAGGCCGGAGATCACGCCGCCCGTCACAAAGATGTACTTTTTCTGTTTTGCTGCCTGCTGTTCCATCGAAGCCCCCTATTGTACAGATATGGATCTATTTTTAAAAAAAGCCACAGCTTAAAGGGTGTCTAAGCTATGGCTTTCTATGGCTCGTATGTGTGCAGAATCCCAAGTGCGACCTCCCGTTTTGTAATGCGGCAATCCATCGCCTGTTTTTCGATGTAGCGGTGCGCCTGCGCCTCGGTGAGCCGAAGGTACTGAATCAGCGCGCACTTCGCGCGGTTCACGAGTTGGAGCTCGCTGATCTTGTCTTGCAGCCGGACCGTCTCCAACCGGTTGCCCCGAAGCCGCCCCGCGCTCGCGTTCGCGAGGCTCAGCGCCCGCAGGAAAAAGGCTTTCTGGATCGGCTTTTCGATCACGAACACGCCGCGGGCCTCCACGCGCGAGGAAACCTCCTCCGCGAGATCGTTTTTGACAAGCAGAAGAATCCCGGCGGCGTTGCGCTCGGCGAGCTCCGCCGCGAAGCTGACCGCGTTTTCATCCGGCAGCGGCGTGTTTACGATCACAACCTCGACGTCGTGCTCGGCGATCAAACGACGGGCTGACGAACCATCAGTCGCGGCGAGAACCGAAACAGAGGACCGGCGGCTTGTGACGAGTTCTGACAATTGCCGCACGCTCTTTTCGCCCGCCGATACGATCAGCGCCCGCTCCATTTCACTATCCTCCCCGTGCCAACCACCGGCTCCGCCACGCTGCGAGAGCTCGTCTGGTTTTGCTTCAACTACTATACATTGCGGCTTTGCCGCTGTCAAGTTCGCTGGGCCGCCGGGGTGCATTGACAGCCGCGCGGCGATGGGGTATTCTAGGGGAGTAACGGCAGCAATGGCGCTGTGGGGCTTTCCTGCGGCTCTTTTCTTTTTTGGCGCGTTTAACAAATATGTAAAAGGAAGTTTATACTTATGCCGAACCCTCTCGACGAATTTGGCAGCATGGTCTTTCATGACCGGCTTATGCGGGAGCGACTGCCCGAGGAGACGTATCGGACGCTTCAGGAGACGATCCGGGACGGCGGGCGGCTCGGCCTCCCGGTCGCGGACGCCGTCGCGAACGCGATGAAGGATTGGGCGGTCGAAAAAGGCGTCACGCACTTTTCCCACTGGTTCCAGCCTATGACCGGCGTCACGGCCGAAAAACACGACAGCTTCCTTGCGCCGGCCTCGGACGAACGTCGGTTCGACGGGCGCGTGATCATGGAGTTTTCCGGTAAGGAGCTGATCCAAGGGGAGCCGGACGCCTCGAGCTTCCCGTCCGGCGGGCTGCGCGCGACGTTCGAAGCGCGCGGCTACACGGCGTGGGACCCGACGAGCAGCGCGTTTATCAAGGATGGCACGCTTTGCATCCCCTCCGTTTTTTATTCCTTCGGCGGGGAGGCGCTCGACAAAAAGACCCCGCTCCTGCGCTCGATGGAGAGCATCAGCCGTCAGGCCGTCCGCGTTTTGCGCCTGCTCGGCGAGACATGTGTGCGCCGTGTTACGACGAATGTCGGCGCGGAGCAGGAGTATTTTTTGATCGACGCGGAGCTGTACGCAAAGCGGCGCGACTTGGTGTTCTGCGGGCGGACGCTGTTTGGCGCGCGGCCCCCAAAAGGGCAGGAGCTCGACGACCACTTCTTTGGCGCGATCCGCCCTCGCGTACACGCGTTTATGCGGGAGCTGAACGGCGAGTTATGGCGGCTCGGCGTGTCGTCCAAGACGGAGCACAACGAGGTCGCGCCCGCGCAGCACGAGCTCGCGCTGATTTACACGAACAGCAACGCGGCGACCGACCACAACCAGCTCGTGATGGAGATGATGAAAAAGGTCGCGGAACGCCACAACCTCGCGTGCCTGCTGCACGAAAAGCCGTTCGCAGGCGTGAACGGCTCCGGCAAGCACAATAACTGGTCGCTTTCGACCGATTTGGGCGAAAATTTACTCGAGCCGGGCGAAAACCCCGGCGGCAATCTGCGGTTCCTGCTGTTCCTCGTCGCCGTGATCGCGGCGGCCGACGACTATCAGGACCTTTTGCGGCTCTCCGTCGCGAGCGCGGGCAACGATCACAGGCTTGGCGCGAGCGACGCGCCGCCCGCGATCATGTCGGTGTTCCTCGGCGACACGCTGACGCGCGCGCTGGAGGACTTGGGCGCCTGTGCCGACGCCGGTGCGGAGGGCGGCGGGACGCGCGTCAGCGCGGCGGCGGATACGACTGCGGGCGCGACTGCGGGTGCGGACGCGACTGCGGGTGCGAAAGGCGGCGGGAGTGGTGATGTCCGCGGCGCTTCCGGCGGCGATGATCCCACGGGCGGCGCGAGTGTTGTCGCCGGCGACTCTACAGGCGGCGTCCTCGGCGACGCTTCCGGCGGCGAGACCGAGGACCTTTTTGCGGACGACACGGTTCCGGAAGCGCTCCATTCGCCGCAGGAACGGCAGCGGCAGCCTTCGCCGGGACCCGGAACCGCCGCCGCCCACGCTTTGTCAAGCGGCGGCATGATGCAAGAAATCAACATTTTGCCCGGCGTCAGCGTGCTGCCGCGCCTCGAGCGGGACGACACGGACCGCAACCGCACCTCCCCGTTCGCGTTTACCGGCGACAAGTTTGAATTTCGCATGATGGGTTCGACCCTCTCGATCTCCGGGCCGAACATCGTGATCAACACGATCGTCGCGGAGTCGCTGAGCCGCCTCGCGGATCGGCTCGAGGCCTGTGCGGACGTCCGCGCCGAACTGCCGCGGCTGATCTACCAGACCTTTGCCGCGCACAGGCGCATCCTGTTCAACGGCAACAACTATTCGGCCGAGTGGATTCTCGAGGCGCGGCGGCGCGGTTTATTGAACATCGAGTCGGCGGCGGAGTCCCTGCCTTGGTTCGTCGATCAAAAGAACATCGCGCTGTTCACAAAGCACGGGATATTTACCGAACACGAAATACGCTCGCGCTATGAGATTCTGATGGGCGGTTATGTCAAGGCGCTGAACATCGAGGCGCTCACGATGCTCGACATCGCGCGCACGCAGATTCTGCCCGCCGTGTCCGGCTATTGCGACAGGCTCGCGCAAAGCGCCGTCCATCAAAAAATGCTCTGCCCGGAGCTCGAGTGTCAAATGGAACGCGCCGTCGTGACGCGGGCATCCAAGCTCGCGGACTCGCTCTTTCACAAAACGGAGGCGCTCGACCAGTCGCTGCTCGAGGCGAAGGCGTTAGAGCCGGGCGACATCCGCGCCTGCGCGAAATTTTACCGCGAGGGCGTGTTTATCGCCATGCAAGAGCTCCGCGCGGTCGCGGACGAACTGGAGACGCTCGTGGGCCGCGCCGACTGGCCTTTCCCGAACTACGGCGACCTCCTGTTCTCGGTGTGAGCGGCGCTATGCGAAATGATTGAAGCAAAATGATGAGCTGCCCCGGACCCTCCCTCATCTGCGATAAACCGGCATATGGTTATAAAATGTAACACTTGAACTGTACGAAGGTAATTCGTATTGGACTTCATGTGTAAATTGAAGGAGTCGAACCTTCTGAGCTGTCCCTCGCCCGCCGCCACGAACCCATAATGTGGATTCAACATTTTATGCCCGCATTGATCAAATAGACTACCTGCTCATCATTGTGAACGCATTCGGTTAGTGACTTTCCGAATACACTCTATAAATATGACCATTCCTTTTCTGCGAAAGGCACAAAACGTCATGAAACTTATGCTGTGCCTTTCACCTATACCCCCATGCCGGAATGGTCATAGGGGAGTGATGAGGGGGGGAACCCCTCTCATCTTCAGTGAAGG
>JAITSR010000282.1 GCA_031287655.1 Clostridiales bacterium | reverse complement strand
GACGTATAACCGCCACTTTGGAGATAATGAAGAAATCATTGTAATCACTCTGGATTCGGACATCAAAGAGTTCATCTTCAAGCGGCATAGATAACGATTCCCTCCGCAGCTATATTTCTAAAAAAAGGCAGACTTTCTTTATACCGTTCGTATGTTGTAATGTCTTGCAATATGATAGAAATCAAAGGGCAGCCGTCGCTTTTCAATGAAACCTCACTCGCGATCCCCGAAACGGCGTTTCGGTAAACTTCCAATTGACTAGGCTGGAGGTCGACTAAAAGCATAAAATCCACATCGGAATTCGCGCAGTAATCACCGCGAGCATATGAGCCATACAGCATAACTGCTTTTAATTTGTGTGAAAACAAGTCCCGCGCGGCTGTTCCAATCGCTTCGGAAATGTCGTCAATGGGCGCCGTCTCGCGCATGGTCGAATCCGCGAATTGAGAAAAATGCCGTCGCATAAGGGTCACGATCCTTTCGATATTCATCAACTTTCAGAGAGTTTCATGTGTTACAATCCATTCTATCTGAAAGCATGAATTGTTTCAATAGCCGTCGCTCGCAGTTGCGACACTCGCAGTCATAAGACGCCGCCTATGCGCCACCGCATTAAATACAAGTGTTTGTTAATACGGCTGAAAAATGGGTATAATAAGGCCGTAGTCTCACAATATTGGCTGCACAAAGCAAAGAAAGAGTGCGGAAAGGTGTACTTTTATTTGCACTCTTTTTTTGCCCGAAACGTGGCCGCGCGCGCCGAAGCGATCAAGGTGATCAACGGCCTGCTCAATCGCCGTCTGTTCGACGCGCGACTCGAAGCCGAATACGGGAGCCTCAATCCCGACTTGCCCGCATCGCATTAGGCGTTCCGCGACGTCATAGAGGCGAGCGTCCGGCATGACTACACCCGCGCCCCCGACGGCTCGGAGCGGTGGATGAACTGGCCGGAGGCGGCAGAAAAAGAAAATTACTCCACGGTGACGCTCTTTGCGAGGTTTCGCGGCTTGTCAATATCGCAGCCCTTGTTCGCCGCGACATAGTAGCTGAACAGCTGCAACAGCACGACGGACAGGGAAGGGGAGAACAGCTCGTTTACGGTCGGCTCGGTCAGCGTGAACTGCCGCGCGCCCGCCGCTTCCTCGGCGGCGCTTTCCGCGCCCGTTCCGGTCTCAAGACCCGCGCCGGGATTCGCGCCGTCGTTTGTGATCAGCAGCACGCGCGCGCCGCGGCTCACGACTTGTACGATGTTGCTCTCGATCTTGGGCGCGAGGCGCTTACAGCAGGAGATCGCGACGACGAGCGTGTTGTCCTCGATCAAAGAGATCGTGCCATGCTTTAACTCGCCGCCCGCGTAGGCCTCCGAGTGGATATAGGAAATTTCCTTCAGCTTTAAGGAGCCCTCCATCGCGATCGCGTAGTCGATGTTCCGGCCGATAAAGAAGATGCTCTTGCTGTTAAAACAGGTCGTCGCATAATACTGGACACGGTCGATCTGCGCAAAAAGCGCCTCAACATGGGTCGGCAGCTCCGAAATCTCGCCGACGAGCGCCTCTGCCTCCGGCGCCGTGAGCTTGCCGAGCGCGCGGGCGAACCGTACCGCGATCAGATAGAGCAGCGCGAGCTGCGCGGAAAACGCCTTTGTCGTCGCGACGGCGATCTCCGGCCCCGCGAGCGTATAGACGGTATAATCCGCCTCCCGCGAGATCGTGCTGCCGACGACGTTGACGATTGCGAGCACTTTTGCGCCTTTTGACTTCGCCTCGCGCATCGCCGCGATCGAGTCCGTCGTCTCGCCGGACTGGCTGATCAGGATCACGAGCGTGCGCGCGTCAATCAGCGCGTCGCGGTAGCGGAACTCGCTCGCGAGGTCGACGTCGACCGGGATGCGGCAGAGGCTTTCAAACACGTATTTTCCGACCGAGCCCGCGTTGTACGCCGAGCCGCAGGCCGTGATCAAAATTTTGTCGAAAGACGCGACGTCGAGGCTGTCGAGCACGGCCGCGTTGCTCCCGTCCGGCAGCGCCGAGCGGATCGTGTCGCGCAGGACGCGCGGCTGCTCCATGATCTCTTTGTACATAAAGTGCTCGTAGCCGCCCTTTTCCGCGCTGCCAAGGCTCCATGTGATCGTCTCCGGCGACTTTTCGAGACGCTCCCGGTCCATGTTGTAGAACGCGACGCCGTCCGCGTCCAACACGACGATCTCCCGGTCCGCGAGGTAGCAGACCTGATTTGTGTGCGAGAGGATCGCGGGCACGTCGGACGCAATGAAATTGCCGTCCTTGGAGACACCGACGATCAGCGGGTTGTCCTTTTTGACCGCGATCAGCCGGTCGGGTTCGTCGAGGCACATGAAGCCGAGCGCGTAGTAGCCCTCAATCGCGTTCACGACCTTCACGACCGTATCCATCAGGTCGCCCCTGTAATAGTATTCCGCGAGCTGCGCGACGGTTTCGCTGTCCGTCTCGGACGAAAAGACGACGCCCTTGCTCTCAAGGAAGGCGCGCAGGGCGCGGTAATTCTCAATAATGCCGTTGTGGACGATCGCGATCCGGCTCTTTGCGCCCAAGTGCGGGTGCGAATTGACGTCCGAAGGTTCGCCGTGCGTCGCCCAGCGCGTGTGCCCGATCCCGATCCGCCCCGCCAGCGGGGTGTCGCCGACCGCCGCGCGCAAGGCTTCGAGACGCCCCTTCTGCTTGACGACGTGAAAACGGCCGTCCTTATAGAGCGCGATGCCGGCCGAGTCGTATCCGCGGTATTCCAGCCGTTTCAGCCCGTCCAAGATGATCGGCGCGGCTTCGTTTTTTCCGACATATCCAATAATTCCACACATAATTATGACCATTCCTTTCTGCGAAAGGCACAAAACAGAATGAAACAACTACAACTCAATATAATCGTTCCGCTCCGCGCCGACGGAGATGTAGCGGATCGGGCAGCCGACCGCGTCCTCGATGAAGCGCACATATTCGCGCGCCGCGGCGGGGAGATCGGCCAGCTTGCGGTACTTGGAAATATCCGTCCGAAAGCCCTCGCGGTACTCATAGACCGGTTTTGCGCGCACGAGGCGGTCGTCCGTCGGAAATTCATCCGTCTGTTTGCCGTCGATCTCATAGGCGACGCAGACGGGGATTTTTTCGAGATAGGAGAGCACGTCGAATTTTGTGAGCGCGAGCCGGGTCGGACCCTGCACGCGAACACCGTAGCGTGTCGCCGGGACGTCAAAGCCGCCGACCCTGCGCGGCCTTCCGGTCGCGGCCCCGTATTCGTTTCCGGCGGCGCGGAGCGCATCGCCTTCCTCGCCGAACAGCTCGCATGTGAAGGGGCCGCCGCCGACGCTGCTCGAATACGCTTTCACAATCCCGATGATGTCGTCGAGGCGGCGCGCAGGAATCCCTGCGCCGATCGGCGCGTAAGCCGCGAGCGCCGAGGACGACGTCGTGTAGGGGTAGATGCCGTAGTCGATGTCGCGGAGCGCGCCGAGCTGCGCCTCGAGCAGAATCTTGCGGCCCTGCGCGGCGGCGGCGTCCATATAGCGCTCCGTGTCCGTGATGTACGGCGCGATCGCCTTGCCGTAGCGCAGGAGCCAGTCGAGCGTCTCATGGAGCGAGATCGGGTCGGCCCCGTAGCCGCCCGCGACGGTCAGGTTCTTCCAATCGACGATCACGGAGAGCTTTGCGCGAAGCGTGTCCGGCGTGAGCAGGTCGCCCATGCGGAGCGCCTTTCGATAGTATTTGTCCGCATAGGCGGGCGCGATCCCGCGCCGCGTCGAGCCCTGCTTCGCGTCGCCGAGCCGGTCTTCCTCCAAGATGTCGAGCAGCTTGTGGTAGGGCAGACAGATTGTCGCCTTGTCGCTGATTTTCAGGTTGTCCGGCGTAATGCGGACGCCCCTCTCCGTGAGCGAGTCGATCTCCTTTTTGAGGTGCTCAAGATCAATGACCATACCGCAGCCCATAACGTTTACCGTCGTCTCGCGCAGGATGCCGGACGGGATCAGGTTTAAGATGAAGCGGCCCCGCTCGTTGACGACCGTATGGCCCGCGTTGTTGCCGCCCTGATAGCGGGCGACGATGTCATAGCCGGAGCTGAGCAGGTCGACCATGCGGCCCTTTCCTTCGTCGCCCCAATTGATACCAACGATTGCGCTGATCATAAAATTTCTCCTTTAAACTTTGATTTGGTCCTCGTAGCCCTGCGCAAGCAGCGCCTCGTTTTCCCGCAGGACGGCCGCCGCCTTTATCAAAAACTCGGCCGTCTGCTCTTTGGCCCTGCCGACGAGTTTATCCGCGGACGCGGCCTCGCCGACTTCCTCCCGCGAGAGCCGAAAGGCCGGGTCGCCCGCGATCCGCTCGAACAGGTCGTTTGACTCGCCCGCGAGCTTGACCTTGCGCGCGGCCTCGTTTGAGTGCCGGCGGATCACCTCGTGCAGGCCCTGCCGGTCGCCGCCCTTTTTGACCGCCGCCATCAAAATGTTCTCCGTCACCATAAACGGCAGTTCCTCGGCGAGGTGGCGCTCGATCATCTTGGGATAGACGGCGAGGCCGCCCGCGACGTT
>JAITSR010000266.1 GCA_031287655.1 Clostridiales bacterium | reverse complement strand
ATCATCGCGGCAGTGTTGGTACTCGTGGTCGCGGGCTATTTTATCATATCAAACGCGCTCAACGGCGGCCCGGCCGCCCCGACGATCCGTTACTCCCCGCTCGCGAAGGGCGAGCTTTTGAGCAGTATCAGCGTGAAGGGGAACGTGCAGAGCGTCACGAAGCGCAACGTCTACTCGACACTCGGCTTTACGATAAAATCCATAGACGTGTCCGTCGGTGATACGGTGGAAGCCGGGCAGGTCCTGTGCCGACTGGACACCGGGGACCTCGAGCTGAACATCGCGCAGCAGCGCGTCGAGCTGGAGATCGCGCGGGAGAGCGGTGAAAGCCAGATCGAGAGCAATCTGCGGATTTACGACGAGGCCGCGGCGAACCTTCAAAGCGGTTCCAACGCGCAGATCGTAAACGCCGAAGCGTCCCTCCGCTCCGCGTCCGTGAACCTCGAAACAGCGCAGACGAATTATAACAACCTGCTCCGGGATTCCGAGGAGGGGACGAACGCGAGCGTCAAATCGGCCGAGAGCGCGGTCGTGACCGCAAAGAGTGATCTTGACGCGCGGACGCGTGATTTTGAAACGAATCGGCAGCTGTTTGCCGTGGGCGCGATCGCGCTCGACACGCTGACGCAGTCGGAGACGGCGCTCAGCAACGCGCAGAACAGATACAACGACGCGCAGACCAGCCTTGAAAGCGCAAAGACCGCGGAGGCGCGCGCGATCGAACAGGCGCGGGGCTCGTTAAAGAGCGCGCAGACGGGCTATGACAGCGCGCAGGCGTCGCTGTCCGCCGCGCGGAAGGCGGCCGAGCAGGAATTGGAGCGCTATGAGACCAACGTCTCGTCCTCCAAAATTTCGGCGAACTTGGACTCGCGGCTGATCGCGATCGAAAAGCTCGAAAAGCAGCTCGCCGAGGCCGAAGTGCGGTCGCCGGTCGCGGGCGTCGTGACGGCGTCCTACGCAAAGGAAGGCGGCACGGGCTCGGGGCTCCTGTTCGTGATTGAGGACACCGGGGATCTGATGATCAA
This sequence comes from Clostridiales bacterium, assembly GCA_031287655.1. GTDB lineage: Bacteria > Bacillota > Clostridia > WRLR01 > WRLR01 > JAITSR01. The sequence continues at coordinate 2,930 of JAITSR010000266.1, read as the reverse complement.
GACGAAGGTCAAGGAATACGACACGGGCAGACTCCTGCCGGGTATGCCGGTGGTGATCCGCTCCGACGCGCTCAGCGGCGACATCTCATATGAAGGCGCGCTGACAAAAATCGACCCCGCCGCGGTCAAGAACGCCACCGGCGAGACGGATACGGCGTCCGACATTGAGTTTGGCGCGGAGATCGCGGTCAATGCGCCGGATACGCTCCTTAGGATCGGCATGAACACGCGGCTCGACATCGTGGTCGACAGGCGGGACGACGTCTTTTATGTCCCCTTCGACTCGATCACGACAAACGCGGCGGGCGAGAGCGTCGTCTACATTGTGACAAACGAGACCGGGCTGCGCGCGGAGGCGAAGGAGGTCGCCGTCGAAATCGGCTTGGAGACGGATTTCTATGTGGAAATTTCTGGCAGCGGACTGGCCGAGGGGATAAAAGTGGTCAACGACGCCACCGGGGGCATGCTCTATGACGGCGCGCCGGTCACGCTGGTACAGGGCGCGGGCGGCGCGGCAGGCGCGGGCGCGGCCACAACTGAGGCTCAGGCGAATGGAATGGCGGGGATGCGCGCGGCGCGCAGAGGGTAAGTGTATGCGGCAAGCGAGGTTAAAAATATGACATCAAATATGATTATCGACATGCGCGGCATCGTCAAGACCTTTTATATCGGTTCGCCAAACGAGCTGCAAATTCTGCACAACATCAATTTTCATGTGCGCGAGGGCGAGTTCATCTCGATCGTCGGGCAGTCCGGATCGGGCAAGTCGACGCTGATGAACATCATCGGCGCGCTCGACAAGCCGACCTCGGGGACATACATGCTGGAGGACGAGGACATCAGCGACCTTTCCGACAACGACCTTTCCGACATTCGCAACCAAAAGATCGGCTTCGTGTTTCAGACGTTCAACCTGATCCCGCGCAGCAACGCGCTCCGCAACGTCGAGCTGCCGATGCTCTACAACGGCATGGATGCGTCGCAGAGGACGAAGCGCGCGCGGGCGCTGTTGGAGATGGTCGGCATGGGCGACCGGACGCGGCACTTGCCAAACGAGCTGTCCGGCGGCCAAAAGCAGCGCGTCGCGATCGCGCGGGCGATGGCGAACGACCCGGCGATTATCCTTGCCGACGAACCGACCGGGGCGCTCGACACATCGACGGGGCGGCTTGTGATGGACATCTTTCATACGCTAAACGAGCAGGAGGGCAAGACGGTCGTGCTGATCACGCACAATGAGCGTCTCGCGAACGAGACGCAGCGCGTCCTGACCCTCAGCGACGGAAGAATTGTTGACGAGCGCGTCCCGGCTGGCGCTCAATAATGAGCCGCCCGGGGATTGACAAAGGAGTTTAATGTTATGATGGTTTTACTTGAAAACATACAACTTGCGCTTGAGGGACTCCGCGCGAACAAAATGCGGGCGCTCCTGACGATGCTCGGGATTATCATCGGCATCGGTTCCGTAATCGGGATCGTGACGGTCGGGGACTCGTTGTCCGCGTCCGTCTCATCGAACATGCAGAGCCTTGGCGCGACAAATATCCTGCTCTCGCTGACCGAGAAGAACCCGGACACCGGCGCGCAGGCGGGTGTCGTAATCGGCGGCGTCGTCAACTACGGCCCTTCGGAGAGCGACATGATCACGGACGAAATGCTCGACCAGTTTTCCGCGTTTTACGCGGGCGAGGTCGGCGCAGTCGCCGTCACGGCGGGCGGCGGGAGCGGCAAGGCGCAGGACGGCCGACTGTACGCGAACATCTCGGAGATTGGCGTCAACGCGGGCTACCAGACCGCGAACAACATTAATATTATCAGCGGGCGCTTTCTGCGCGATGAGGACATCCGCGCGCGCCGCAGCGTCGCCGTTGTGTCCGATAAATTCGTGAACAACATGTTCCCGAAGGACAAGGACTCGGCGCTCGGCAAGGAGATTAAGCTCTCTATGCGGGGGGATGATATTCACTCGTTCACGATCGTCGGCGTGTATCAATACGAGCAGCAGGCGCTGATGATGTCGTTCGCGCCGACGGCGGAGATTGACATGCGCACGGAGGTCTATATCCCGATCTCGACCGAAAAAATGCTCACGTCCGCATACCAAGGTTACGACTCCGCCACGGTCATGGCTTCAACCGGGGTCGACGCCGTCAGCTTCGCGGGCGACATCAAGGAATTTTTCAACAAAAATTATTACGCAAACAACTCGCGTTGGGAGGTCGACACGATGAGTATGGAGACGATTATGTCGACCGTCACGAATATGCTCGGGACGGTTTCGATCGCGGTCTCGGTGATCGCGGGGATTTCGCTCGTCGTCGGCGGGATCGGCGTGATGAATATCATGCTCGTCTCCGTCACGGAGCGCACGCGCGAGATCGGCACACGCAAGGCGCTGGGGGCGCGCAACTCCGCAATCCGCGTGCAATTCATCGTCGAGGCCGTGATCATCTGCGCGATCGGGGGGCTGCTTGGGATTGTGACGGGCTTTTTGCTCGGCTTTGTGGGGTCTTCGCTGCTTGGTTTCCCCGCCGCGCCCTCGCTCACGATCATCATCATCGCCGTATTGTTTTCGATGCTGATCGGCGTCTTTTTCGGATACTACCCGGCGAACAAGGCTTCGCGTCTGGACCCGATCGAAGCCCTGCGCTACGAATAGGCGACCCGGCTCGATCCGGACCGGACCGGCTCAGCATGTATTTGATTGCCTCCGGTCCGGATCGTCCCGTCCGGTCAACGAAAGAGCAGAGCCGCTACTTTGCCGTGAAATCACCGCCTACGGCAACTTCGGTCCCGCCCCACTCGACGACCGTAAAACCCTTGCGCTCGAACGGTTCGATGTCCTGCGGCGGCACGTCAATCGGACGCTCGAGCGCCTGATACGCCATAAACACGCGAAGCAGGCTGTCCGGCTCGGGTGTAACCTTTAG
>JAITSR010000234.1 GCA_031287655.1 Clostridiales bacterium | reverse complement strand
GTCAACGATGCCGAGGTAACGGAGAGCGCCGCCGCGTTTTGCGAAAGCGCAAGCGCCTTTTGATCAGCGGCGGCCAGAGTACCGGCCAAACCGCGGATATTTTCCTCCTGCCGCGCGGCCCGCTTTTTTGTCAGCTCCGAGCGCTTGCGCTCGCGCGCCTCCAAGAGCTCGGAGTATTGAAACATCGCGTAACATGCGAGCAGCGCACACGCAAGATAGACTATATTCTCGGTAATAGCCATGTCAAGGCCGAAGCCTGCGCCGCTCCCAAAACCTGTGCCGCTCCCCAGACCGACGCCGACGACGGACCCGAGATCGTCAAAAAGGAGTTCCGAGACGAGCGCCGCGACGACGACGAGCGGCAGCGAGATGCCGAACACAAGAACGACGGAGCGCCTGCGGTACAGGACCGCGCCGGTCGCGAGGACCACAAGGCCGGTCAGCGCGAATTGCGTGCCTGTGAAAACCGCGATAAAAAGATGCGAAGCCGCCGCCAGAGCGAACAGAAGATATTTGAAGAAGGCCGCGCGCGGCGCGAAAGCCCGGACCGCGCAAAGCGCGAGCGCGGGGAGCAGGAGCGTGAAAAAAAGGAGCAGGGCGGACGGGGCGTTAAAGCCGAAATACCGCAGGCCCGCGTCAAACAGAATGACCGCCGCGATGTTGTAGACCTTCAAAAGCGCGAGGTTCCGCTTGCGTTCGCCCTCCGCCAAAAAAGCCGCGTCCGCGCCCGGCCCTATGTCCAAATCAGCGTTTATTTCCATTACAAACCCCTTTAATGACCCCTTTATTAAACACATTCAAAATGCAAAACAAGTAAACCGAGCGATTATTTACTTTCATTCACCCGGACAGTATAATAAAACGTATGAACATGAAGGTCAGTATATCACAATAAAATGGATTGGGCAATGCGGAAGCCTAAAGAATGGAAGGCAAAGGGAAAAATTATGGAAATCTGCAAATCGGGGCAGGGACGCGGCCATTCGGCGGTTGACGGCGGCGCGGTTGGCGGCGTCGCGTTTGACCCCGCGCGGGTCAGAAGCGCGGCCATTCGGCTCGCGGCGTTCGGAACGGCGGAGAAAAACGCGGCGCTCGCGCGCGCCGCGGCCTGCCTTTTGGCGCATAAGGCGGAAATTGAGGCGGCGAACGCGCTCGACCTCGCGAGGGCCGGGAGGGAGGCGCTGCCGATGCCGCTCCAAAAGCGGCTCAAAATGGACGGAAAAAAGATCGAGGATGTCGTCGCGGGCATCCAAAGCCTGATCTCGCTCCCGGACCCGGCGGGCAGGGAGCTCTTTGCAAAGGAGCTCTCCGAGGGCCTCGTGCTGCGCAAGTTGAGCTGTCCGATCGGCGTCGTCGGCGTGATCTTTGAGTCAAGGCCGGACGCGCTTGTGCAGATCGCCTCGCTCTGCCTCAAAAGCGGCAACGCCGTGGTCTTAAAAGGCGGTTCCGAGGCGCGGGAGACGAACCGCGTCCTGTCGGAGCTGATTTTAACCGCAACCGTCGGGACCGGCGGCGCGGATACGGTCGCCGGGAACGGGGACGCCGCGGAAGCGGCCGCCGGAAATACCGGCCCCTCTTTGGACGGGGCGCCGGAGGGCTGGCTCTGTCAGCTTGAGAAGCGCTCCGAAATCGACGAGCTCCTGCGCATGGACGACGCGATCGACCTTCTGATCCCGCGCGGATCGAACGAGTTTGTGCGCTATATCATGGAGCACACGAGGATTCCCGTGATGGGACACGCGGACGGGTTATGCCATTGCTATGTGGACGCGAGCGCGGAGCTTTCGCGCGCGGTGCGGGTCGTCGTCGACGCAAAGACCCAGTATGCCGCCGTCTGCAACGCGACGGAGACGCTGCTTGTACACGAGGCGGTCGCGCCCGCGTTCCTTCCGGCGCTGTGGGACGCGCTGAACAGCGCCGACGGGGCGCAAAACGACGCTGACGGGACGCCGGACAGCGCCGGGAATGCCGCGCCCGGACCGGGGCGCGTCGTGTTCCGAGGCTGCGCGCGGACGCGGGAAATCCTCGGGCGGGACCGCGTCGAGGCGGCGACGGAGCAGGACTGGCGCACGGAGTACCTCGACTACATCTTGGCCGTCAAGGTCGTCGGCGGCGTCGACGAGGCGATCGCCCACATCAATCAATACGGCTCGCGCCACACGGACGCGATTCTTGCCGAGGACGCCGCCGTCGTGCAAAAGTTCACGCTGCTCGTCGACTCCGCGAACGTCTTTCACAATTGCTCGACGCGCTTTTCCGACGGCTTCCGCTACGGCTTCGGCGCGGAGGTCGGCGTCAGCACCGGCAAGTTCCACGCGCGCGGCCCCGTCGGGCTCGAGGGGCTCGTTACCTATAAATATGTGCTGTCCGGGCATGGCGACGTCGTCGCGGACTTCGAGGAAGGGCGCAAGCGTTTCACATTCAAGCCGCTGCCGACGTAATTAGTCAGCGGTTAACGTGTTCACAATTTGTCTGCGACTGTAAATAAGCAGCCGCCGCCAATTTTACCCCGATAATGAAGATTTATGTGTTAAGTTCGATCTATGAGGGTATATATTAAAGCGTACCGGCTTTCTGACGATACGCTTTATGTTTGTGAAGTTCGTAAAAATTATAGTGTGAGTGGTGATCAAATGAAACGAGTGATGGTTGTTGACGATGCCATGTTTATGCGGGCGTCCCTGAAGATGATGTTGGAAAAAAACGGCTTTGAGATTGCCGCGGAGGCGGAAAACGGCGCGATTGCGGTTCAGAAGTACAAAGAGGTCAAGCCGGATTTTGTCACGATGGACATCACGATGCCGGAGATGGACGGCTTGCAGGCGCTAAAGCTCATTAAGCAGTTTGATCCGGACGCGAAAATCGTCGTGGTCTCCGCGATGGGGCAGGAGCCGGTCGTCAAAGAGGCGATCCTGTCCGGCGCGAAAAGTTTTATCGTAAAGCCCTTTAAAGAGGATTTTGTATTAAAGACGCTAAATTCCCTGTAACGAACGGCCCCGCGCCGCCCGGTCCCGGTCTGCGTTTTGACGGCGCGAAACGGGCGGGCAAAAACGGGGAGGCGTCTTTTTGCGGCTTTAAGCCGGTCTGCGGAGATTTGCGCGAATCAGCGTGAATCACAGAGGGCGGAGGCTTTGTTTTCGCACGCGCAAATAAGCGTGAATTTTACATCCATTGATTGTCTGATGGGAATGGGGAGTGATTGGTATGGCTGTTGATAATTCGTTGATGGACATGTTTGTATTCGAGACGACACAGCTGATAGATCAGTTGGAGAATATCCTGATCGACAGCGAGAACAACGGTATCAGCGGAAATATCGACGAGATTTTTCGGATCATGCACACGATCAAGGGCTCCGCCGCGATGATGATGTTCGACGACATCTCCCATCTCGCGCACAGCATTGAGGACTTGTTTTTCTTCCTGCGTGAGAAGAACCCGACGAACGTCGATTACGCGAAGCTGACGGACCTCGTGTTGGACGGCATGGATTTCATTAAGAATGAGATCGACAAAATCCAGCAGACCGGTTCGTCCGACGCGAAGTCCGATCAAATGAGAGAGACGATCCGACAGTATCTGGAGGACCTGAAAGCCGCGCACGAGGGCGGCGCGGCGGCGACCGTCGCGGGCGCCGGTGCGGTCGGCGCCGCGGCTGCGGGGGCGGGAGCTGCGGGCCGCGCCGGTTCCGCGGATGCGTCCGGTTCCGTCGGCGCGGGCGGCGGGGACGACGTTTTTTCCGCGTTTGAGTTTTCGACACAAGAGGGCTTTGCCTATGTCATTACGGTGCGCTTCGAGGATGGCAGCGGCATGGAGCATCTTCGCGCCTTCGAGCTTGTGAACCGGCTGCAGAACATTTCAACCGAGCTGCGCCATATCCCAAGCGACATCGACGGCGAGACCGCGATGGACGAAATCCAAAAAAACGGCGTCACGATTATCTTCGCGTCCGAATTGGAGCATGAGGACGTCGTCGCGTATATCGAGCAGACGGCGCTGATGAAAACGTATGACGTCAAGGTGAAGGCGCTAAAGCGTCCGGACGACGCGGCGGCGGGCGCGGGCGCGGACTCAGGAACGTCTGCGGACGCGGGTATCGGTTCGGCCGCGGCGGCGTCTCCCGCGGCGGCGATTCCGGCCGCGGAAAAGCCGGAGGCGGCAAGGCCGGCCCAGCAGCCCGCCGCGGCGCAGGGCGGCGGCGGCGATTCCGGCGGCACGGGCAAGCAGGGGATCATCAGCGTCAACATCTCAAAGCTCGACAAGCTGATGAACCTCGTCGGAGAGCTCGTGACCTCGGAGTCGATGGTCAGCCAGAACCCCGACCTGAACGGGCTGCAGCTCGACAATTTCAACAAGGCCGCGCGGCAGCTGCAAAAGATCATCAACGAATTGCAGGATGTTTCGATGTCCGTCCGCATGGTGCCGCTGTCTTTGACATTCCAAAAAATGCATCGGATCGTGCGCGACATGTGCCGGAAGCTCGGCAAGGAGGTCAACCTCGAGATCATCGGCGAGGAGACCGAGGTCGATAAAAATATCATCGAGCAGATCACGAACCCCCTGATGCACTTGATCCGCAACTCCGTCGACCACGGGATCGAAATGCCGGACGACCGGGAGCGCGCGGGCAAGCGGCGCAGCGGCACCGTGACGCTCGAGGCAAAGAACGAGAGCGGCGACGTCTGGATCATCGTAAAAGACGACGGGCAGGGGCTCGACAAATCGCGTATCTATGAAAAGGCGCGGCGCAACGGGCTCACGTCCAAGAGCCGCGAGGAGCTTACGGACAAGGAGATCAACTCGTTCATCCTCGCCGCGGGCTTCTCGACGAACGAACAGGTTACGGAGTACTCCGGGCGCGGCGTCGGAATGGACGTCGTCGTCAAGGGGATCGAGACCGTCGGCGGCAGCGTGATGCTCGACAGCAGCGAGGGCGCGGGCACGCAGATTTCGATCAAAATCCCGCTGACGCTCGCGATTATGGAGGGCATGATCGTAAACGTCGGGGCGACGAACTTTGTGATCCCGATCACGTCGATCCGGGAGAGCTTTAAGGCGAACGAGCGGCACAACATCGCGGATGTCAACGGCGAGGACATCATCATGATCCGGGGCGAGCCCAACCCGATTATCCGCCTCCGGGACCGGTTCTCGCTGAACAGCAAGGCGGAGAGTTATTACGACGGGATCATGATCATGGTCGAGAACGAAACGCGGCAGGTCTGCCTGTATGTCGACGCGATTCTGGGCCAGCGGCAGGTCGTCGTGAAGCCCTTGCCGGGGTATATCAAAGAGGTGCGCGGCATCTCCGGCTGCACGTTGTTGGGCGACGGCTCGATCAGTCTGATTTTGGACGTCGCGGAATTTTTGTTGTAAAATGCAGACTAATTGGAGGTTACTATGTCCGACGTTTTTGAGAACGCCCAATTGGAAGACGAGGAAGAAGAAGAATCGTTAGACGAAAAATACTTGACGTTCATGCTCGGCGAGGAAGAATTTGGCATCAACATCAGCTTTGTGACCGAGATCGTCGGGATTCAGGCGATCACCTTCGTGCCTGAACTGCCGATCTTCGTGAAGGGCATCATCAACCTGCGCGGCCAAATCATCCCCGTGATTGACGTGCGGCTCCGTTTTGAGAAAGAGGAAGTCGAATACAACGACAGGACCTGTATCATCGTACTTCAGCTCAAGGACCTTTCGATCGGGTTTATCGTCGATTCGGTCGCGGCGTGCGACCAGATTCCGAATGAGAGCGTCATTCCGCCCCCGATCGCGCAGCGAAATTACCACCAGAAATACGTCAGCGGGATCGGAAAAATTCAGGACAAGATCGTTTTGATTTTGGACTGCGAAAAGATGATTATGGAGGATATGGGACTCTCGATGGAAGCAGTGTGATTTGTGCATTGCATACAAAAACGCAGCATGATGATTGAGCAAATAGCAGAAATTCATAAAAAACGCTTTACAAATATCTGGCGCATGGTATAATTGAGTCAGAACCTCGAAAGAGGTGTTGAATCATAAAATCCACACAGAAAGGAGTGTTTCCGTTGCGCTAGTCAGTTTGGGCTTCGCTTTCGCTTTTCGAGTGGCCGCACCGGGTATGATTACGGATCCGAAATATTTGATCGGATCGAACATGAGCACCGGCCTTTGCCGGAAATTGTGCGAGCAAAATAGGGCGATCGAAGCCGCGTAAGACGGATTTTGTAAAATGATTATGATGGATGAGGAACAGTGAGGACGGGCGCCGCAGTTGGTGTGCCCGTCCTTTCGCTGTTCTTTTTGCGTTATATATGATAAAATTCGGACCAATGAGTTTCCGAATAAACATAGTATAATGAAAGGCGGTGGCGCTATGGCGGCGGAGTGCGCGGCTTTGGAAAGGCTCCGGGGTATTCGGGGGAAGATGGAGGCATACGGGCTCGACGCGTTTATTGTGACGAACGGGGACCCGAACGGGGGAGAGTACCCCGCGGAGCACTGGAAAGCGCGGTCGTGGCTCTCCGGTTTTACCGGCTCCAACGGCACTTTGGTTGTGACGCGCTCGGAGGCGGCGCTGTGGACGGACGGGCGCTACTACCTTCAGGCGGAGTCGCAGCTTTCCGGTTCGACGATTACGCTGATGCGGGGCGGGGAGCCGGACACGCCGGAATTTCCCGAGTGGATCGCGGAGCGCCTGAACGCGAAAGACGGTGTGTCAGCCAACGGCGACACTGCCGCCAAAGGCGCCGCGTCTGAGACCGACGGCGGAGCGGCCGCCGGAGGTGTCGCAACTGCCGCGGCGACCGGCAGCTCCGCCCCGGCCGAATGGAAAGTCGGCGTAAACGGGCGCGTCACGCCCTGCGCGACGTATTCGGATTTGACAAAAGCGTTCGCGGGCCGGGGGATCGCGCTTGTGATCGAACACGACCCCGTCGGGGAGCTGTGGACGGAGGGGCGGCCCGAGCTGCCGCGCGACCCGATTTTTCGCCACGGACCCCGCTACGCCGGGGCTGCGGCCGCGGAAAAGCTCGAGGACGTGCGCGGCGAGCTGCGCCGCCGCGACGCGACCTGCGCGCTGATCTCCGGGCTCGACGACATCGCGTGGCTTTTTAATATCCGGGGCGGCGACGTCCCCAATTTGCCGGTCGCCTACGCGTTCGCGCTTGTGACCGGGTCGTCCGCGGAGCTCTACATCGACCTTGCGAAGGTTCCGGACGAGGTGGCCGAAAGCCTCCGCGCCGAGGGCGTGGCCGTTGTGAGCCGCGATGAACTCGCGGGGCGGGTCGCCGCGCTCGGCGGCGGCGAACGGCTCGCATACGACCCGCATAAGCTGAATTTCTGGCTTTTGAGCCGCGCTCCGGCCGAGGTGCGCCGCATCCCGTCAGACGAGCCGACTCTTAGACTAAAGGCGGTCAAAAACGACGCGGAAATCCGCAATCACCGTGAATGTCAGGCGCGGGACGGCGCCGCGATGGTCCGCTTTTTGATCTGGCTCGAGCGGGAGGCCGCAAAGCCGCAGCCGACAGTCAACGAATGGGATGCCGCGCTTGCGCTGCGCCGATTCCGGTCTGAGCAGCCGGAGAACCGGGGCGAGAGCTTCCCTTCAATCGTCGGCTACGGCCCGCACGGCGCGATGATGCACTACGCGCCGGATTCGACGGGGGGCGCGCGGATCGAAAACAGGGGGCTGATGGTCGTGGACAGCGGCGGGCAGTACCTCGGCGGCACGACGGACATCACGCGGACGATCGTGTTCCGGGAGACGACGGCGGAGGAACGGCGCGACTTCACGCTGACGCTCAAGGCCCATATCTCGCTCGCGTCCTCGCGGTTCCTCTACGGCGCGGCGGGTCCGCACATCGACGCTTTTGCGCGCAAGGTGATGTGGGACCACGGAATGGACTACAAATCCGGGACGGGGCATGGGATCGGCAGCTTCCTCTCCGTCCACGAGGGGCCCCATTCGATCAGCTTGAGGGCGGGCAGTCTCGTGCGGCTGGAGGAGAACATGTTCGTCTCCATTGAGCCCGGCGTCTATCGGGATGGCAAACACGGCGTGCGGATCGAGAACCTCGCCCGGATCCGCGAGGACTTCACAAATGAGTTCGGCCGGTTCTTATGCTTTGAAATTCTGTCGTTTTGCCCGATCAGCCTCGCCGGCGTCGAACCCGATATGTTGGACGGCGCTGAGAAGGTCTGGCTCAACGACTATCACCGCGCGGTATACGACACCGTCGCGCCGCTGCTCGGCCCGGACGAGCGCGAATGGCTCAAAAATGCAACGCGTCCGCTTCTGTAAAACGTGTAAAGCGTATAATGTGTGGAATGTGTGTAGAATAGGCACTTGACGAATATCATAGGTTGCTTTAGCATAATATGGTGGAGTCACTAAATTTTTCAGAGGAGGCAAACATGAGTATCAAACTTGGTCTGGCGATCAATTCGCCCGACCATCCGCGCGTCAGCATCGCGCAGCAGCTCGGTTTAAAGCAGGCGATCTCCGGCGTGTCGCATGAGGAAATGGCGAGCGCGGACTTAAACGCCGTCGTGGCGGCGCGCGTCAAGGCGTTTGCGGATGTCGGTCTGGAGTTCTCGCTGATGGAGGGCCTCGGCGGCATCGAAAACATCAAACTCGACCGCCCGGATGCCGACAAGGAAATGGATTACGCGAAAAGGCTCATTGAGGCGCTGGGCCGGAACAACGTGAAAGACCTTTGCTCCATTTGGATGCCTGTCGTGGTATGGTACCGGACGCGCACGAATCTGCCGACGCGCGGCGGCGCGACCGTCACGGGCTTTGACATCGCGGACTGCGACCCGGACGAGCGCACCTACGCGGGGGACATCAGCGAAGCCACGCTGTGGAAAACGCTGGACAGCTTTTTGCGCGAGATCATCCCGGTCGCCGAAAAGTGGGACGTCAAAATGTCGCTCCACCCGGACGACCCGCCGATCCTTGTGCCGCTCAAGGGGATTTCGCGTATCGTGACGAGCGCGCGCAACTATCAGCGCGTGTTTGACATCGTCGACAGCCCGTACAACACGATGACCTTCTGTCAGGCCAATATCGCGGCGATGGGCGAGGATGTCCCCGCGACGATCCGCCGGTTCGGCAAGCAGGGCAAGATCACGTTCGTCCATTTCAGGGACATTGTCGGCGACAAGAACAAGTTCCAAGAGGCGTTCCACGACGACGGCATGACCGACATGTACCAGTCGATGAAGGCGTATTATGAAGTGGGCTTCAACGGCGTCATGCGGCCCGACCACGTCCCGACGATGGTCGGCGAGGACAACGACCGCCCGAGCTACGCGCTGCTCGCGAACCTCCACGCGGTCGGCTACATTCAGGGCTTGATGGAGGCCGTCGAAAAGTCGCTGTCGTAAATCGAAAAATCCGCCGCCCGCATGGGCGGCGGATTGCTTCTCCGATTGTCTTCAAGCGCCTTACGCGCCGCGGTAGATACGATAACTTTTGATTTCCCAAGGGCCGATCGACGATTCTCCACTGACGGCCGCCCCTTCGCGGTCGGCCGTCACCGGCTCGTTCATGATTGTGACCTGTTCGCCGAGCGCGCCTGAAAGGCACTCCGGGCGGTAGTCCTCGCGGATTCCCCGGTACTCGCAGGAGCGCAGTATCACGGCGTCGCCTTCGGGGTAGAGCGCGGTCATGATCACGCCTTCGCCCGCGCGCAGATTCAGCAGCGTATGGCTCGTTTTGAGCGGTCCCTCATGCGCCCCGGTCGCAAGAGTGAGCGGCGGGTAATGATAGGAGAGCGCCGCCTTGTGCAAATCCGCGTAAGAAGCGATGCGCGCGGAAAACGGATAGATTGCAAATTCATGAGAACTCTCGCCGTGGAGCATGCGCGTCCCCCAGATATATGTGTTCGCGTAGACCAGCGGGAGGGAGAACTCCGCCCCGTTTGACACCGCGCCGCGGCAGCCCCGGTTGAACAGCGCGACGCCGAAATCCGCGCCTTTGCGCGCCGCCCAATAATTCCCCTGAATGTACAGCGGGTCGTCGGTCTCCGAGATTACATACGGCAGGTCGCGAATACCGACGCTGTCGCCGCCGAGCCGCGTTTCCAGCGCGAAGCGCAGCTTATTCTCATGCGCAAAACCGTTCACCTTGCCGGGGATGTCGACGCCGCCGATCTTCTCGCCGTTGTGGATGAAGCGCGCCGTGCAGTCGATCCGGCGGCGCGTCCCGAAAAAATTCATTTCAAAAATCAGCGGGATGCCGCCGATCAGACCGACATAGGCCGCCTTTGCGCCGCCGCCGCCGATCGTGACGGCCCATTTGCCCTGCGACGCTTCCTCCGCGCCGTCGATCACACCGGAAAACAGACGGCCCTTCGCGCTGTCGACGAGCAGGAGACCGAGCTCCCTGTCAAACAGGCGGCGGATCCCGTATTCGTCAAGCTCCAACTCGTAAAGCGGCGTGACGAGTTTTCCGGCGCTTTTGTCATACCAAAAGCGATCGGCCGCCGAAGCCTGCGCCTGTGCCAAAGCCTGCTCTGAGGTCTGCGCCGAAGCCTGCGCCGTCGTAACCGCGGCTTGGGCTTTCGCAATAGCCAGAGCGATAGCCGCCGCAGGGGCCGGGTCCTCGGTCGGCAATGCCGCCGACGCCGCCGTTTGCTTTTCCGTCGGCTTTGCCGTGTCAATATGGTACACGCGGATCGTGTTCGCGGGGACGTTGGCCTCAAAAACCACGACCGCCCGCGTCGGTCCGCCCCGGTTGCTGTCGAGGACAATCGGCGCACTCGGGATTTCCTCGTCGCCGAGCCTGACGTTATAACCCGCCGCGCCCCTTTGACGGACTTCGATTTCGACCCGTTCCGAGATGTCAAACGAGTGCGTATTGTATACGACAAGGTTAAACGCGCCCTCCGTCGCGAACTGCGCGGCGATGGACCGCATGGATTCGGAGACGACGCGCTCCGAGAGCGCGCGGGACGCGGGCAGATATTTGCGGGAATCGTTCAGCAGCCCGCAAATCTGTACGTCATGATGCTGCGCGACCATCAAATTTTTCCACGCGTCCTCAAGCTGCCGTTGTACAAGCGGAACGCCCTGCGCGCAGATCGTGCCGTCTGCGCCGCCCGCACCACCCGTATCGCCCGCGCCGAGCAAAAACGCGGCCGCGGCCGCGCGCTCCGCGAGCGTCACCGCGCTCTCCGCGGCGCTGCACCCGTTAAAAATCTCATTTCCGCAATAGCCCCAAGGCATCCGCACGCGAAAATCATTGGACGACGGCCGGAACTCCGCGGTCGGCTCGCCGTAGAGCGCGGGCAAATCCTCGAGGATCACCCACTGATATTCGTCAAAATCCTCAACATAGATCAACATCCCTTCATGGCGATGCACGATGTCGTCATATCGCGATGCGAGCAGCGGCGTAAGATGGCGGAACTTTTCACCAAATTCCTCGAGCGAGTGTGTCGTCCGGTCCGGCCAGCGCGTCAGCACCCAGTTATCGAGGGTCGTGACGCCAAAGCTCGCGCCTTCGTTTTCATAGGTCGGCACGGTCGGGATCCGGGAGCCGTCCTCCCCGATCCAAGTCCCATACGGCGCGTCATAGGTCGGGTTGTAGCCGTACATCATAAAGTGCGTGCGCATGATCGCGCCCTGATACCCCGCCTGCCTCGCGAGCTGCGGAATCTGGTTGTGGAGCGCGTGCTCGCTGATCGCGTAGATATTCGGCGTCTGACCAAAGTGCTTTCGGTTTGCCCGGACGGCATAGACAATCTGCCGCGCGTTCGACTCCTCGCTGATAAAGACGGAAAGCGGCTGGCCGTATGTACAGGAGCCGATCCCAAACCGACCTTTAAAGCGCGTCAGAACGCTGTTGATCTTCGCGATGATCGCCGGGTTTGTGCGCGCGTATTCGTCATAGGCGAACGTCTCGTTGTCGAGCCCGATTTTGAATTTGGGGTATTTTTCGAGCCAGTCGACCGCGCTGTCGATCTTTTCCTCAAACTGGTCGCCCCAGAGAATATATCCGCCATGATCGTATGTCAGCAAGTAGATGTTCTTCCGGCCCTCTTGCCCCGCCTCTTTTTGATTTCCCATGAATGTCCCTCCCCGTTACATATTGCGTTTATTTAAAACCTCAGACGGCCCGCCGTTCACTTGTTTTGCGCGCCGATCAGAGCCGCGATCACGTCCTCGTCGCCGAAACCGAAGGGGCAGGCGTCCGACGGATTGTTTGCGCTGTAATAGGCGCGGGTCAGCTTTGCGGAACCGTCCTTTTGGATTTCGTACCGGCAATCCTCCCACGACGCGGCGTCCCGGAGCCACGCGTCCGCCGGTTTTTCCCAAATGAAGGGGATCGGCTGCTTGACGACGCGGCGGGACGGGAACTGCACCCAGCCGTCGGGATACCGGGAATTGACCCAGTCCGTGATATAGCGGAGAAATTCGTGCCGATACGCTCTTTTCTGAATCGCAAACCATGTGATCTCATCGTAGCCCCAAGCAAAGTGGTTGTTCGGGGTCGGCTGACCCGGCTGCGCGGCGAGGCCGAAGTTGTCAAACTCCACGAGAAACGGCTTGCCAAAGCCGTCTTTTGGATTAAACATGCTGTCCAGATACCCTTCCTCGCAGACACATTCCATCGGCTTTTCGAGCACTTCCTTGAGCCGGATCGGGAATGAATTGAAATCAAAGAGCTCGTCGCCCAACTGCCGCAGCGCGCCGACGAGATGCGCGTCAATGACGACGCAGTGACGGCGGGCATAGACCTTCGCATAGGCGCGCGTCAGGCCGATCACCTCGCTCCAATGGCGAAAATCGACGTCGTTTTTGCCGATCAGGCCGACCTGTCCAAAGTGGATCCCCTCATAGCCCGCGCGGATATAGGCGCTCGCGCGATAAAAGAACCACAGGCGGCTCTCGATCCGCGTGATGTCCGGGACGGAGCAGTCGCTCCCCCAGTGGCCGACGTACCGGCCGTCCGTGAAGATCATGTCGTCATAGCGAAAGCAGCGGTTTTCCGCGCGCAGGCCGAACGCGTCGAACACATAGGCGGGGATCGGAACGACGTCGACCATGACCTTGCTGATCGCCTCAAAGACGCAGGCCTGCAGCAAAAGTTCGGGGTCCGCCGCGTGCGCCTCCGCCGCCAGTTTTTCGCACATGTAATAAAAGAAGCCGTCGTCCACAAAGCCGGACGTCCACACGGAGGCCGCCCGCCCGATGAACTTCGCGCCCATCTTTTGAAACATGCGCAAATCGTCCGCAAAGCTCGGCGACTTGTGTTTGTTATTGCAGCCGATCCCATAATGGGTGAGCGCGCGGGAGAGATAGCGCGTCAGGACCTCTTTGGGCATACTGCCGTCAAACGAGAACAAATCTGACATTTTAACCTCCGTGTATCTGTGATCAGCGTGTGCCTCACAACATGATTGATATACAACGAGGGCGCGCCCCCTCGTTGGCTGAGCGTGTTATCTGCCGAATCTTGGCCACACCCATTGTACAATGAAACGCGCCCGTTGTATATCCATGCCGCCAAGGGCAAGCAAAAGAGGGCGTTACAATGGAACGCCCTCCGGCAGCCGGTCAATATTTACGCTCAGTACATGTCGTCAATTCAATACCCGATCATCGGAATCACCTTAGGGATGCGGCCGCCCGCCGATCCGCCGAGCACGAGTTCCGCGAGCTCCGGCGCTTTGCGCGCCACGGCGGCGTCCCTCACGACGGATTTTGTGAAATCAATCTTTTGCGTTATGTTTTGCGTTGTGTTTTGTGTCGGCATTTTTCCCCCTTTTCGGTTTTCTTTTCAATTTGCTTATCCGTTTCCTTTATGACGCCATATTCGGCGTTATTTTTTTCGGGACGACATCCGTAGGGGGGAGCGCCCCGGCGTGTACGTCATACATCCGCGCGTGCGCCCGAAGCGCGCCTTCCACGATCGGCGCGTAGGGCCGGTGGCAGCAGTCCACAAAGCCGATTTGGTAGTTTTCGCCATCCGGTCTCCCGAGCGTCATCTGGTCGTTTAAGATGAAATACTGGACGCCGACGCACTCCGGCATGGCCGCGGATTTCTCCAGATAGTATTGATACGCCTTTCCGCGTTCCTCCTGATTTTCGACGCCGATGATGCCCGTCGCCGCGACGCCGACATCCAACGCGCCAAAGTGGAACTCCCCGATCATCACGGGCATTTTTACGATGTCCGCGACGGCGGTCAGGACCGGCGTCGGGTCGATCTTGTAGCTGTTGATCGAAAAGACGTCCAAAAACTCCTTGCCCGCCGCCTGATTCGGGTAG
>JAITSR010000223.1 GCA_031287655.1 Clostridiales bacterium | reverse complement strand
TCGATGTTGTTGACGGTGTCAAAAACCTCCTCGGTCAGATCCAAAATGCGGCCGCCCATCGTGACCCCGGCGTTGTTGACGAACAGATCCAGCCGGTCGAACTTGCCATTGAACTGCTCAAACAGCCGTACCGCGCCGCCCGGCTGCGTAAAATCGGATTCAAACGCCTCTACGCGCCTGCCGCTCGTCTCGCCGAGCTCCTTTGCGAGCGCACGCGCCCGCTCCGCATTCGAGCCGCTGTGGATGCCGACATCATAGCCGTTCATCGCGAGCGCCTTCGCAATACCCCGGCCCAGACCCGAGCCCGCGCCGGTCACCACCGCCACCTTGGGGGCGGGATTTGCGACTCTCTCCGCGCCCGCCGCGCCGACCGCGACCGCCACCCTCTCCGCGCCCGCCGCGCCGGTCGCGTTCGCTCCATTTTGCGCCATAATTCCCCCCATTTAGAATCCGTCGGACGCGAACTCAAAGTTCCACTCATCCGTCGGCGCCCACAGCTCGGGGTCCCACGATGAGATGTGCTCCCGGATCACTTCGTCGTTTAAGTCGTCAATCCCGAGCCCCGGCAGGTCCGGAACGTCGATGAAGCCACGATTGACGAGCGGCTTGTGCATTTTGTGGATCACGATGTCGTCCCACCACGACACGTCGTTCGCGTGGAACTCGCACGCCCAGCAGTTCTGCGTCGCAACGCCGATATGCGCCGCCGCCATCGCGTGAATCGGCGTCGCCGCCTGATGCAGCGCCATGTTGACGCCGTAGCGTTCGGCGAGGTCTCCGATCTTTTTCGTCTCAAAAATCCCGCCCGCCGTGAGCGGGTCCGGATGCGCGACCGTAATGCCGCCGACGTCGAGCAGGGGCTCGAAGTTCTCGGCCAAGTAGATGTTCTCCCCCGTGCAGATCGGGATCGAGGTCGACGCGGTCAGCTTGCGCCATTGTTCCGGGTACTGCACCGAGATCGGGTCCTCCATCCACGCGATGTTGAACTTTTCAAGCCTGTGCGCGAGCTTGATGATCTCGTCCGCGCCGATGTGCCCAAAGTGATCGAGCGCGAGCGGCACGTCGTAGCCGATCACAGAACGCACCTCTTTTGTGTAATTTTCAAGATAGTCGAGGCCCTTTTCGGTGATTTGGATTCCGGTGAACGGGTGCTTTGGCGTATAGTACATCGCCTCGTTCCGGGCGTTGAAAATCTCCATCAGCTTATTGATGTCCGTCGTCTTGCGCACCTTGATCCGCTCCTCCGCGGCGTCCGGCTCCCACGGCGTCGGATAGAGCTTCCGGGAGCGCTCGTACAGCCTGCGCTGTTCCTCAAGAACACCGAGCGGCGCGCACAGCCCGCCGGGGACGTTGCGCAAAAGATTGATGCCGAGGTCCATTTTCAGGATCGTATAGCCGCGGTCGAGGCGTTTTTGGAGCGCTTCCCCCATCGCCATGCCCGCGGAACGGTCCTCGGTGATGTCGACGTCCGTATCGCAGTAAATACGCATTTTGTCGCGGAACTTCCCGCCGAGCATCTGATAGACCGGGATGCCGTAAGCCTTGCCCGCGATGTCCCACAGCGCGATTTCCACGGCGGAGACGCCGCCGCCCTGCCGGCCCTGCCCGCCAAACTGTTTGATCCTTCGGAACAGCTTGTCGATATTGCACGGATTTTCCCCAAGGAGACGGCCCTTTAACATCAGCGCGTATGTTTTGGACGCCATGTCGCGGACTTCCCCAAAGCCCACGATGCCCTGATTCGTGTACAATTTCATCATAATGCAGGGATAGGGCGCGCCCTCCAGCTGCGCGAAGCGCATATCCGTGATCTTGAGGTCGCTGGGCCGCGAACCCGTCCTGACATGGGCAAGCGTCTCCTCATAATGGTTATCGGTGTTCTTTTTCCCCTTTGGCATGGCGCTTTAACTCCTTCCTTTTCCTTTTCTAATTGAGCGTATGTGGGCGTTTTCGGGTATACGGGCGCGCTAAGGATTTCTCAGACCCGGACGTCTTTCATATGGGGCGCGACGACTTCAAATATCCGGTCGATCTCAAGCATGTCGTCCTTTGAGAGGGTGCGCGCCGCCCTGCGCATATTGCTGTTGACAAACACGCCCCGGCGGATCATCACCTCTTTCGCGTATTTCATGCCAAGCATCCCCTCCAATTGCAGCGCGGGCAAAATCGCGTAATGCAGCGCCCGCCCTTCTTCCTCTTTTCCGTCGAACATCAAATCCCAGACCTTTTGGACCAAGTCCGCCCATTCGCACGCGTGGATCGAGGCAATCGCGCCGCGGGCGAAGTCCAGCGGTCCATACTGGCTCCCGTAGCCGGACATGACGCCTTCGAGCGCCTTTGTCCGCACCGCCATCAACGCCGAGATCGAAACCGGGCCGGGCATACATTCCTCTTTGACCCAGCGGACGTTTTCGATCTCCTCACACAACTGGATGACTTGCTGCGGGGAGAGCATGGTACCGGCCATCGAATGGTTCTGGATCATCACGGGGATCGTGACCGCGTCGGAGATTTTTTGATAATACTGCTTGATAAAGTCAAAGCTGACGCCCGCGGGCGGCATCGCGATCACCGCGTCCGCCCCGCACTTCTGGGCGTATTCCGCGTATTCCACGGCCTGCGGCGAGCAAGGGGCCGCGACGTTGGCAATGATCGCAAGCCTTCCTTTGGCGACTTCGCAGGGGATCCGGACCATCAGCTTGCGCTCGGACTCACACAGCGACTCGAACTCGCTGACCATCACGGGCGTCGTGATCGACGTCGAGCCGCATTGCACAATAAACTCAATTTCCTTTGCGAGGATTTCCTCGTCGATGTGGTCCTGATCGGTAAACGGCGTCATGGGTATTGCGCTCGAACCTCTGGCTTTCTGCAAATCATACGGCATTTTACGTTTCTCCCCCTGATACGTTATTTGGCTTGCCGGACTGCGGCGCGGTTTGACTTGCGCCGCTGCGTGTTCTGCCTCGCGCCATTTTGTCTCGCCGCAATAGTTCGTATTTAGGAACTCCATATTTGTTTAAATGTTCATGAATAGTATTACACGACATATCTATGCTTGTCAACATAAATTTTCCGATTTCCGGCAAATAATTTGTATAATGCTAACAGGTCAACCCACTCCCCGAACTACAGATACAAAATTATTG
>JAITSR010000195.1 GCA_031287655.1 Clostridiales bacterium | reverse complement strand
GCCCCCGCGTCCATGTCCGCCCACGCGGCCGCTCCCGCCGAAAGCGGCAAGAACGCCAACGATACTAAAAAAGACGCTGCGAAAAGCGCCGCGCTCACGGTCAATTGCGCAGAGCGTGGATCGGCGCCGGGATGCGGCCCCCGCGCGCGATGAAGTCGGCGCAGCCGAACGGGTTGACCTCCATCACGGGCCCTGTGCCCAAAAGTCCGCCAAATTCCACGACATCGCCTATGACCTTGCCCGGCGCGGGGATCAGGCGCACCGCGGTCGTTTTGTTGTTTATGACGCCGATCGCGGCTTCGTCCGCGATGATTGCGGCGATCGTCTCCGGCGGCGTCGAACCGGGGATCACGATCATGTCGAGCCCGACCGAGCAGACGCAGGTCATCGCCTCGAGCTTTTGAATGTTCAGCGCGCCGCATTGTACCGCCTCGATCATCGCGCGGTCCTCGCTCACGGGGATAAACGCGCCCGAGAGCCCGCCGACATAGGACGACGCCATCGCGCCGCCCTTCTTCACCGCGTCGTTTAACAGCGCGAGCGCGACCGTCGAGCCATGCGCGCCGCAGCGCTCAAGCCCCATCTCCTGAAGGATTTCGGCGACGCTGTCCCCGACCGCGGGCGTCGGCGCGAGTGATAAATCGACGATTCCGAACGCGACGCCGAGCCGTTCGGAAGCCTCCCGCGCGACGAGCTGCCCCATGCGCGTGACCTTGAACGCGGTGCGCTTGATCGTCTCCGCGACTTCGCCGAGATCCGCGCCGCGTACCTGTTCGAGCGCCCGCTTGACGACGCCCGGCCCGCTCACGCCGACGTTAATGACGCACTCGGCTTCCCCGACGCCGTGAAACGCGCCCGCCATAAAAGGATTGTCGTCCGGCGCGTTCGCGAAAATCACGAGCTTTGCGCAAGCGAGCCCCCCGGCGTCCGCCGTAAGCTCCGCCGCGCGCCGGATCACGAGGCCCATCTCGCGGACGGCGTCCATGTTGATCCCGGATTTTGTGGACGCGAGGTTGACGGAGGCGCAGACCCTTTCCGTGTCCGCGAGGGCCTCCGGGATCGATGCGACGAGCGCCCGGTCCGCGTTTGTAAAGCCCTTTTGCACGAGCGCCGAATAGCCCCCGATGAAGTTGACGCCGACGGCTTTTGCCGCCCGGTCGAGCGTGTGCGCGAACCGGATGCAGACCTCGCTCGCGCCGCGAACGTCAGCCCCGTCTGTCTGCGGCGTCGGCTCCGGCAGAGACGCGGCGGCCACCAACGCGATCGGCGTCACGGAGATGCGCTTGTTTACGATCGGAATCCCAAAGTCGCGCTCGATCTGTTCGCCGACCCGGACGAGGTCCCGCGCTTTTGACGTGATCTTATCATAGAGTTTTGCGCATGCCCGCGCCGGGTCCGGGTCCGCGCAATCAAGCAGCGAAATGCCCATCGTGATCGTCCGAATGTCCAGATTCTCAAATTTGAGCATTTCGATCGTCTCAAAAATTTCATGCTTTCCGATCATATGACCTCCAAAAGCCTGTAAACAGTGCTCCGCAACGTCTGATCTGTTACAAAAGTATCAGACCGTGTGCATCGCCCTGAAGATTTCCTCTTTTTGAATCCGAATCTCCATGCCCAGCTCCGTACCCTTGGCCGCGAGGACCTGCGCGAGCGCGTCAAACCGCGCCGTCGCCTTTGAAACGTCGACGAGCATGTACATCATAAAATAGCCCTGCATGATCGTCTGCGAGATGTCCTCAATGTTGACGCCATAGTCGGCGAGCACCGCGCTCACACCCGCGATGATCCCGATTCTGTCCATTCCGATTACTGTAATAACCGCCTTCATACAAACCTCCATGTAGTCGTTCTGCCGCTCTATCACCACAGCCACGACGAGAAAAGCCGCAGCGCGTCCGCGTAGCTTTTGGCGACGGGGAGGCCCGACAGCACGGGATAATAAAACACGAACAGCGCGGCGACCGCCGTAAGATAGAGACCGACCGCGCGGAACGTCACAACCTTGGCCTCGACGAGCGCCTTGAGTACATATACGATCGCGAATATCACAAACGGCGCGGACGAAAAATAGTGATAGATGAACGTCGCGCGCGAGATGAAAATCCACGGGCAGTATTGAAACAGGAACGCCGCGAACACGACCGCCATGTGCCGGTCGCCTTTGCGGTACGCGAGGTAGAACGCCGCGATCAGGCAGGGGATGCCGACCCACCATATGAGCGGGTTGCCGAACGAGGCGACACTCGCCTTCAGCGCCGCCGGGAGCCCCGAGGCGCTGTAATACCAGATCGGCTTTATGTTCAGCGGCCACGACCACCACACGGATTCAAACGGGTGCGTGTCCGTGAGCTTGCTGTGATAGTCGAGCATGGACGCCTGATTGTCCATCATCACCTTAAAAAGGCCGCCCTGCTCGCCCGGGACTTGCGTGTAGGGAATGTAGGACAGAAGATAGATCAGGCCGGGGACCAGTACGAAAAACACGAGACTCGCGCAGAGCACGACCCCCAGCCGCGAAAGATAGGCGCGTTCGCCCGCCCGCGCGGCCGCGCCCCGCGAACGCGCGCGAAAGCGGGAACGCGTATAGGAGCGGGAATGGGTGCGACCGGAACCGGAATTGGAACCGGAACGGGCGCGGCCGGAACCGGAGCCGGAACGGGAACCGGCGTGGGACGGCTGGCCCTGCGGCTGCGCACTCGCGCTGCCTGTGTCAAAACCAAAAACGCCCCGAATCTCACGCGCGCGCGCGACAAAGAACAAAAACGCGATCCCCAGCCCGCCGTACAGCGCGATCCATTTGACGGACGCGCCGAGGCCGAACGCAAGCCCGGAGAGCCCGAGCGGGATCAGCACGTCGCGCGGTCCGCGCCCGGAAATCCCGTGCATAAAGCTGTCGAGCATGAAAAGGTACATCAGCAAAATCAAAAGCGTCGCGTAGGAGTCGATCGTGGAGAGACGCGTCTGCGCAAAGTGCATGAAGTCGAACATCATCAAAAACGCCGCGCAAAACGCAAACGCGCGCCCGCCAAAGAGCCGTTTCCCAAAGAGGTACATGACCGGGATCATCGCCGCGCCCGCGAGCATACCCATGATGCGCCAGCCGAATGGGTTCATGCCGAAGATCAAAATGCCGAGGGCCGTGACCAGCTTGCCGAGCGGCGGATGCGTCGTCTCGTAAATCGGAAGACTGTGGATGTGCTCATAGGCCGTCCGCGCGAAGTAAATTTCATCAAAATAGGTCCCGTTCAAGATGTCCGGGCGCTCCGGGACCGTGTCTTGCTCGTCGATCAAAAAGCGGGGCTCCCCGACGTCGTGATCGGAGACAGAACTCTGCGCGATCGTGACGGGGAGCAGGCCTTCCTTTCCCGACGCGTCGACGCCGTAGAACGCGATTTCATTTAACGACATGCCCGGCGTGACGGCATCGAGGCGCAGGCGCGCGGCTTCGCCGACGACGCCGACGGACTTCCACTCGTAAAACGCCTTGTCGTCGAGGCGGCACAGGAGCGTCGCCGTCTCTGTCTCCGCCGCCGCATCCGCACCCGTCGCTCCCGCCTCGCCCGCGGAGAGCGCGAAAAGCTCAAAAGCGCTCTCGTACTCATTGTGCTGCAGCGCGTTGCAGTTATAGAGCACCTTTTGGATTTTGGCAGCGCCGCCGAGGTCGAACACGATACTGTCCGTATCCTCAACGGGCTTCCAGTAGGTCTGGGGCGCAGAAAAGCCGCCGAGCCGGATAAAGGCGATCACAAGATAGACGGCGGTCATTGCCGCCATGATCACGGCGTCGCGCCGGTCGAGCCGGAACGCCGCGCCCCAAGCCGCGCCGTGTGTGCCGCCGGTCACGGCGGGAGCAACGGCGGCGGGGGATTGAGCGGGCGCGGAATCGGACGCCATGCCGGGCGCGCCCCCGCCGCCGCGAATGGCGATCGAGACGACGAGCCCGAGCAGCAGCAGCGCGGCGCACATCAGGACAAAACGAACCGGCGCGGGCATCTCATTGGGCTGCGCCCCATCGCTTTGGCCGCCCGAATCCTCGGCAAAAAAATTGTTGATTTCCGCGCCGGGGGGCGCGGCATCGAACCGTTCGACAGACACGTCGTCGAACCACGCGGTACCGAAGCTCTCGTTTGAGTAGCCGCCGAGCCCGACCGAGATTTCGAGTTCCTCTTGCTTGGGTCCGGTCCTGCCGTACAGCTCGACAAGCGAAAAGCCGCCGTCCCGGTCCTCCTTCACGTCCTCCGACATGGAAAAAAGTCCGATGACCGAAACGTTCGCTCCGACTCCGTCGTCTGAGACGGCGTCCGCCGCGACCCAACAGGAGATCCGATAAATGCTGTCCGGTCGGACGGGAACCTTTTGATACAGGCGCACGTCATTGATTCGGATGCTGTCAATGCGGAAGGACGCCGCGCCGGAGCGGTAAAACTCGGTATCATACGAGAGCGTCGACGTGCCGGGCTCGTTTGCCTGCTGATCCCGGTAGTCGTAGAGGTTCCAGCCGTGTACGCCCGCGGTGCGCGGGTCGCTCAAAATATCTTCCTCAAAGCCGGGATTCCGAACCTCCGCGGGCTCGCCTGATATGGCGGACCCGGCCGCGTCGCCCGCCGCGACCGCGTTCACCGCGACTAAGCTCGCCGCGGCTGCGTTCACCGAGGCTACGTTCCCCTGCGCATAGACGCGCGCGGGCGGCGCGAGGAATACCAGCCCGGAGAAAAGGAGCGCGACGGTAATCGCAAGGGAGACGGCGCGCCGTCTCCCGGCCCCGCGCGGAGCGGCGGCACGGGCGGCGCGGGCGGCAGAAGCGGTATGCCGCCGCCCCGCGCAACGCAAAGTGACGACGAAGATTCGCCGTCTCCCGGTCCCGC
>JAITSR010000099.1 GCA_031287655.1 Clostridiales bacterium | reverse complement strand
ATGGTTCCCCCCGAGTCCCCCTTCCTTCACTGAAGATGAGAGGGGTTCCCCCCCTCATCACTCCCCTATGACCATTCCGGCATGGGGGTATAGGTGAAAGGCACAGCATAAGTTTCATGCCGTTTTGTGCCTTTCGCAGAAAGGAATGGTCAATATATGCCTGAATTTAAAATCGTTTCGGATTTCACGCTTCAGGGCGACCAGCCCGAGGCGGTCGACCGGCTCACGGACGGCCTGCTCAGGGGCTACGCCCATCAGACGCTGCTCGGCGTCACGGGCTCCGGCAAGACCTTCACGATGGCAAACGTGATCGAGCGCGTCCAGCGCCCGACGCTGATCATCTCGCACAACAAGGTGCTCGCGGCGCAGCTCTGCTCCGAGTTCAAGGAGTTCTTCCCGGAGAACGCGGTCGAATTTTTCGTTTCCTATTATGACTATTACCAACCCGAAGCGTATATCCCGCGGACGGACACATACATTGAGAAGGACTCGTCGATCAACGACGAGATCGACAAGCTGCGCCACTCCGCGACGGCCGCGCTCTTTGAGCGGCGCGACGTGATCATCGTCGCGAGCGTCTCCTGCATTTACGGCCTCGGCGACCCCGAGGACTACACCGACCTGATGATCTCCCTGCGCCCCGGCATGGCGCGCGACCGCGACGAGGTGATCCGGCGGCTCGTCGACCTGCAATACGAGCGCAATGAAATCGATTTTAAGCGCAGCAAATTCCGCGTGCGCGGCGACGTGCTCGAGATATTCCCGCCCAATTCAAACGAGCTCGTTCTGCGCGTCGAGTTTTTTGGCGACGAGATCGAACGGCTCACGGAGGTGGACGCGCTGACCGGCGAGGTGAAGAACGTCCTCTCGCACGCCGCGATCTTCCCGGCCTCCCACTACACGACGACGCGGAACAAGATGCAGAACGCGCTCGTCACGATCGAGGAGGAGCTTGAGCAGCGCTTAAAGGAGCTGCGCGCCGAGGACAAGATCGTCGAGGCGTACCGGCTCGAGCAGCGCACGCGCTACGACCTCGAGATGCTGCAGGAGATCGGCTTTTGTCAGGGGATAGAGAACTACTCCCGCCACATCAGCGGCCGCGGGCCCGGCAGCGCGCCCTACACGCTGCTCGACTACTTCCCGGACGACTTCCTCGTGATCATCGACGAGTCCCATGTGAGCGTCCCGCAGATCGGCTCGATGTACCGGGGCGACCGCTCGCGCAAGGAGACGCTCATTGACTACGGCTTTCGCCTGCCGTCCGCTTTTGACAACCGCCCGCTGCGCTTCGAGGAGTTCGAGGAGCGGGTCGGCCAGTGCATCTACGTCAGCGCGACGCCCGCGCCTTTCGAGCGCCAGCGGTCGGCGCAAATCGTCGAGCAGATTATCCGCCCGACGGGGCTGCTCGACCCGGTGATCGACGTGCGGCCCGTCACGGGCCAGATCGACGACCTGATCGGGGAGATCAACGAGCGGGCCGCCCGCGCGGAGCGCGTGCTCGTGACGACGCTCACAAAGCGCATGGCGGAGAACCTCACGGACTACCTCTTGAAAACCGGGATCAAGGTAAAATACCTGCACTCGGATATTCACACGCTCGAGCGCACCGAGATCGTGCGCGACCTGCGCCTTGGCGTGTTCGACGTGCTCGTCGGCATCAACCTCCTGCGCGAGGGCCTCGACATCCCGGAGGTCTCGCTCGTCGCGATCCTCGACGCCGACAAGGAGGGCTTTTTGCGCCACGAGACCTCGCTGGTCCAGACGATCGGCAGGGCGGCGCGCAACTCGGGCGGCAAGGTCATCATGTACGCCGAGCGGATCACGGTCTCGATGCAGAACGCGATCAATGAGACGAACCGCAGGCGCGTGATTCAGGATCGCTACAACCGGGAGCATGGGATCGAGCCGCAGAGCATCCAAAAGGGGATCCGGGACGCGCTCGAGGTGACGACGCTCGTCGCGGAGAAGTCGCGGGGCTATGACACGCTGCGCGGCAGTCTCGGCGCGGACGGGATCGGCAACGTCGGCTCGGAGGGCCTGATGCGCATGATCGAAAAGCTGACCGCCGAGATGAAGGCCGCCGCGAAAAACCTCGAATTTGAAAAGGCCGCGAATCTGCGCGACCGGATCAACGAGCTGCGCCGCGTGCTCGTCGAGGACGCGTAGACCCGGCGGTTTTGGGCGGATAGGCAAAGAGTTCAAGAGAGGGTTGGAAGCATAATCGTGGAAACAGAGAATATCAGCATCAAAGGGGCCCGGGAGCACAATCTGAAGAACATCGACATCGACATTCCGCGCAACAAGCTCGTCGTGATCACAGGGCTCTCCGGCTCCGGCAAGTCCTCGCTCGCGTTTGATACGATCTACGCGGAAGGGCAGCGCCGCTACGTCGAGTCGCTGTCGTCCTACGCCCGGATGTTCCTCGGGCAGATGGAAAAGCCGGATGTCGACTACATTGAGGGGCTTTCCCCCGCGATTTCGATCGACCAGAAGACGACGAGCCGCAACCCGCGTTCGACGGTCGGCACCGTCACGGAGATATACGACTACTTCCGCCTGCTGTTCGCGAGGGTCGGGACGCCGCACTGCCCGGTCTGCGGCAAGGAGATCGCGCAGCAGACGGTCGACCAGATGGTTGACGCGATCCTATCGCTCGGCGAAGGCAAGCGAATCCAACTGCTCGCCCCGGTCGTGCGCGGCCGGAAGGGCGAGTACACAAAGCTGATCGAGGAAGCCCGGCACGGCGGGTTCGTGCGCCTGCGCGTCGACGGTGAAATTTATGACATCAACGACGAGATCGCGCTCGACAAGAAGAAAAAGCACACGATCGAGATCGTCGTCGACCGCCTGATCATCCGCGACGGCGTGCAAAAGAGGCTCACGGACTCGCTCGAAACCGTGCTGCGCCTCTCGGGCGGCCTCGCGGTCGTCGACGTCACGGCCGACGAGACCGGAGGGGCAGGGGCGCGGGAGCTCACGTTCAGCCAGAACTTCGCGTGCGCCGACTGCGGCGTCAGCATCCCCGAGATCGCCCCGCGCATGTTCTCGTTCAACAACCCGTTCGGCGCGTGCCCGAATTGCAGCGGACTCGGCACGCTGATGAAGATCGATCCGGAGCTCGTGTTCCGCGACAAGACGCTCTCTTTGTCGCAGGGCGCGCTCGCGGTCGGCGGCTGGAACCTTGAAAGCCCGGACAACTACTCGCGCATGTATGTCGACGCGCTCGCAAAGCACTACCATTTCAGCCTCGACACGCCGGTCTGCGACCTGCCCAAGAGCGTGGTCGACCTGATCCTCTTTGGAACGGGCTCGACGCGCATCCGCGTCGAATACGACCGCGAATACGGCAGCGGCTCTTTTATGAGCACGTTCGAGGGCATCGTCAACAGCATGGAGCGGCGCTACAAGGAAACGCAGTCGGACTCGATGAAGCAGTATTACGAGAGCTTCATGAGTACGAATCCCTGCCCCGAGTGCAACGGCGAACGCCTCAAAAAGGAGAGTCTCGCGGTCACGGTCTGCGACCGCAGCATAGCCGAGCTCTCGCGGATGCCGGTCGGCGAGCTGCGCGGCTTTTTTGAGACGATTGAGCTCACGGAGCGGCAGCACTTGATCGCGCGGCAAATCTTGAAGGAGATCATCACGCGCGTCGGCTTTCTCGCGGACGTCGGGCTTTCTTACCTCGACCTCGCGCGGGCCGCGGCGACGCTCTCGGGCGGCGAGGCGCAGCGGATCCGGCTCGCGACGCAGATCGGTTCCGGGCTGATGGGCGTGCTCTACATTCTCGACGAGCCGAGCATCGGGCTCCACCAGCGCGACAACGACAAGCTGCTCGCGACGCTAAAACGCCTGCGCGACCTCGGCAACACGCTGATCGTCGTCGAGCATGACGAGGACACGATGTACGCCGCGGACCACATCATCGACATGGGGCCGGGCGCGGGCGTCCACGGCGGCCAAATCATCTGCGAGGGAAGTATCGACGAGATCAAGCGCTGCGAAAGTTCCCTGACGGGCCAGTACCTGACCGGGGCGAAGCGGATTGAGGTGCCGGAGCGGCGCAGGCGGCCGAACGGCAAGTGGCTGACGGTCGTCGGCGCGCGCGAGAACAACTTGAAAGACCTCACGGTGCGCTTCCCGGTCGGCCTGTTTACATGCGTGACCGGCGTCTCCGGCTCGGGCAAGAGCTCGCTCGTAAACGAAATTCTGTACAAGCGGCTCGCGGCCCAGCTGAACTACGCGAAGCTGCACGCGGGAGAGCACGACTCGATCGAGGGGATCGCGCATCTCGACAAAGTCATCAACATCGACCAGTCCCCGATCGGCAGGACGCCGCGCTCGAACCCCGCGACTTACACCGGCGTGTTCGACATGATCCGCGAGGTGTTCGCCGGGACGAACGAGGCCAAGACGCGCGGCTACCGCAACGGCCGGTTCAGCTTCAACGTCAAGGGCGGGCGCTGCGAGGCCTGCCGGGGCGACGGGATCATCAAGATCGAAATGCACTTCCTGCCGGACGTCTATGTGCCGTGCGAGGTCTGCAAGGGCAAGCGCTACAACCGCGAGACGCTCGAGGTGCGCTATAAGGACCGGAACATCGCGGACGTGCTCGATATGACGATCGAGGACGCGATCGAATATTTCAAAAATATCCCGCGGATCGCGGGCAAAATTCAGACGCTCTATGACGTCGGGCTCGGGTACGTCAAGCTCGGCCAGCCGTCGACGACGCTCTCGGGCGGCGAGGCGCAGCGCGTCAAGCTCGCGACGGAGCTCTCAAAGCGCAGCACCGGCAGCACGCTCTACATTCTGGACGAGCCGACGACCGGCCTTCACGTCGCGGACGTCCACCGGCTGACCGAAATTCTCACGCGCTTCGTCGAGTCGGGCAACACGGTCGTTGTGATCGAGCACAATTTGGACATGATCAAAATCGCGGACTACATCATCGACCTCGGCCCTGAAGGCGGGAACGAAGGCGGCTACATCGTCGCCGAGGGTCCGCCCGAGGAGGTCTGCGAAAACGAGGCTTCCTTCACGGGCCGCTACCTAAAACCGGTCCTCGCGCAAAACGGCCTGCGCACCGGGACCGGCGAGGCCGCGGCGCCCGGAGCCGCCACCGCCGCATCCTCGGCGGCAGCGCCCGAGACGACCGCCGCAAATAAAACGGCGGCGGCCAAGGCGGCCGCGGCAGCCACAGCCGCCGTACCGCGGCGCGGACTGAAAAAGCGGGGGCGGTAGGCGCCTATTGTCAGGGGCGCCGGGTTCCCGCAATCCGGCGACATTATGGAGTTATCCCGTGATGTTGAATACCAGCCATCGCAGAAAGTTAGGTGAAATCAATGCCTCTTGCGAATAAAAAAACCCTCGAAGTTGATACGACAATACAGCAACAACAGCTTGATTTATTTGCTGCCGCAGTTGTTGCGCTCCCGAAATATAAGCGCGAAGTTCCGTTAGATATAAACGATCTGTTGAATCGAGTATTTGAGGCGGATTGTCTCGAAAAAATGAAGGACATCCCTAACAGCTCGATTGATATGATTCTCTGCGATTTGCCGTATGGTATGACTCAGAACGCTTGGGACAGTTATATCCCCCTTGACCGCTTGTGGTCGCAATATCTCCGCATTATTAAGCCCAACGGCGTAATCGCCTTGACATCGCATGGGGTTTTTACCGCAAAGCTGATTCTCAGTCAAGAGAAGCTGTTTAAGTA
>JAITSR010000092.1 GCA_031287655.1 Clostridiales bacterium | reverse complement strand
GGCACGCCGCCGAGGTGTCCAAAATCGCGAGTTTCATTCCGTTGTCCGCGACGTCGAGCACCGTTGAGATCAGAAAGCCCGTGTTCAGCGCGATCGCCTCGCCGGGCTCAAGATAGACTTGGACGCCGTATCGCGCCGAAAAAGAGCGGACGCAATCAACGAGGGTCCGAATATCGTAATCTGGGCGCGTGATGTGGTGTCCGCCCCCGAAGTTCACCCACTTCATCGCGGGCAAAAAGCGCCCGAACTTTTCTTCTACCACGGCGAGCGTGCGCGCGAGCGTATCCGAGTTTTGCTCGCACATCGTGTGGAAATGGAGTCCGGAAAGCCCGTCGAGTTCGGGAAGTCCGTCAGACCCGCCGCGACCGTCGGCTTCGGTGCGTACACTCCCCCCGGCCGCCGTTTCCTCCAAAAAAGACCCGATCGTCACGCCAAGGCGTGAATACTTTGCGCAAGGGTCGTAGAGCGCCGTTTTGATCTCCGAATACTCGGGATTTATGCGAACGCCGCACTCAGCGCCCCCGGCGCGCGCCCGGAAGCGCCGCCACTGCCCGAACGAATTGAATATGATGTGGCCGCAGAACCGCGCGATCTCGTCAAACTCGTCCTCACGATAGGCCGGCGCGAAAATGTGGACTTCCTTCCCCATTTCCTCGGCCGCGAGCCGCGCCTCAAACAGCGAACTCGCCGCCGCGCCCGCAAGATACCGCCCGATCAGCGGATAGAGCGAGAACATCGAAAAGCCCTTCTGCGCAAGCAAGATTTTGCAGCCCGCGGCGTCCGCGACGGCGGAAAGGAGTTCGAGGTTCCGGATCAGAAGCCCCTCGTCGACGACATAGCAGGGCGAAGGCAAAGCGCCCAGCTCAGCCGCGCTCCAGTCGATTTCCGGCGCGGGTCCCAACGCTGTCGGCACAGGCGTCCGCGGCAGACCCCGCGCCGCGTATTCATGGCCCGTCATTTACTCAACGAGCCGCGGCGCAAAACTCTCCTGCCACGGCAGCCCAAAGCGGTTCAGCGCGTCCATAAACGGGTCCGGATCAAACTCCTCTATGTTGAACACGCCCGGCCCCTTCCCCTTCCACGCGCCCGTGAGCAGCATTGCCGCGCCGATCATCGCGGGCACGCCCGTCGTATAGGAAATCGCCTGCGAGCCAACCTCCCGATAGCACTCCTGATGGTCGCAGACGTTGTAGACATAATAATCGCGCGGCGCGCCGCCCTTCACGCCCCGGATGATACAGCCGATGTTCGTTTTCCCGCGCGTCCTCGGCCCGAGCGACGCGGGGTCCGGCAGCACGGCCTTCAAAAATTGCAGCGGAACGATCTCTTGCCCCTCGTACAAAATCGGTTTGATCGACGTCATGCCGACGTTTTCAAGCACTTTTAAGTGGTTCAGGTAATTTTCGGAGAAGGTCATCCAGAAGCGGATGCGCCGGACGCCCTTGATGTTGAGCGCGAGGGACTCCATCTCCTCATGGTGCAGAAGGTAGATGTCCTTTGGGCCGATCTCCGGGAAGTCGTACACGCGCCGGATGGCCATCGGTTGCGTCTCAATAAAGCGCCCGTTTTCAAAATAGCTCCCGTTCGCCGTGACCTCGCGGATGTTGATCTCCGGGTTGAAGTTTGTCGCAAAAGGGTAGCCGTGGTCGCCCGCGTTTGCGTCAAGGATGTCGATCTCGTGAATTTCGTCAAAGTGGTGTTTTTGCGCGTAGGCACAGAACACGCCCGTCACGCCGGGGTCAAAACCGCTGCCGAGCAGCGCCGTGATCCCCGCGGCCCGGAACTTTTCGCGATACGCCCACTGCCACTTGTATTCAAACTTCGCGGTGTCCGGCGGCTCGTAATTCGCCGTGTCGACGTAGTCGACCCCGACCGCAAGGCAAGCGTCCATGATCGTCAAATCCTGATAGGGCAGCGCCACATTGATCACAACGTCCGGTGAAAATGCGCGCATCAGCGCGATGAGCTCCGCCGTATTGTCCGCGTCGACCCGCGCTGTGCTGACCTTCGTCGCGCCGCCGTCGAGCTTCGCCTTGAGCGCCTCACACTTTGAGAGCGTGCGGCTCGCGATACAGAGCTCCGAAAACACCTCGCTGTTTTGACAGCACTTAAACGCGACGACGCTCGCGACCCCGCCCGCGCCAATCATCAAAGCCTTGCCCTTGCCCATGATTTATCCTCCCACCCGCCGCGGAATCGCGGCGTCCGACAATCTCAAAATAACAAAAAAAGTATAACATAACGCTCCCCCACTGACAATGCCTTGCCGCCGCGCCTAGTTCAGAGCACAGCGGTAACAGGTCAGACGCTGCGGAGCAACGTCACCCGCTTGAACGTGGCGCAGATGCGCCACGCGCCGCCTATTTCATACAGGCTGCGAGCGCCGCCGCGACGCCGTCGCGCAGGATCGCGGACAGGGCGTCCGCCGCCGCCGCGGCAAAGCCCGGTAGCGCGTTCAGATCCGCGCCCCACAGGCTCTCCCGCGCGCAGACACCGCGCACAAGGCCGTGTACGCCTTCGCGCGACAGGTCGCACGCGGTCCACGCCGCCGCGAAAAACGCGAGCGCGGATTCGTCGTCTTTGACCTCATAGGCCTCTCCCGCGCGCTCGCCGTAATACGCAGGCACGGACGCGGCCCCGGCCCCTGCCCCGCTTCCATCGCGCCGCCCGACCCGGTAATACGCAAGCAGCGCGGCGAATGAAAAGACGAGCGCCGCGGGCAGCGCGTCCGCGCGGCGGT
The DNA here is from genome assembly GCA_031287655.1 of Clostridiales bacterium. Lineage (GTDB taxonomy): Bacteria > Bacillota > Clostridia > WRLR01 > WRLR01 > JAITSR01. Next base: position 1,488 of record JAITSR010000092.1, on the reverse strand, counting down.
GGTATTCGAGGATCGACGGCAGCACACGCACCTTGAATTTGGACGTCGAATTGAGCGCGATCCCGGTCAGGCTGTGTCGGACATACGGATTTGCGAACCGTTCGAGTACGGAAGCCGCAAAGGCCGTCAACTCCGCGCGGTCGAGGTCCAGCGTCGGAATGATCTCATCAAACAGCGCCCGTTTGAGAAAGCGCAAAAACAGCGGGTCGCCGACGGCCTGACCGACCGTATCCTTTCCCGCGAGGAACGCCGCGAGCGCGCAGGATGTGTGCGCCCCGTTCAAAAGGCGCACCTTGCGCTGCCTGTAGGGCGCGATGTCGTCTGAATACAGCACATTTAGGCCGATTTTGTGAAACGGCAGGAGCGCCGGAAGGTCGATGTCGCCGCCTGACGCGATGAACGGCCGCGCTCCGGCGGACAATGATCCAACGGGCGACGGTTCGGCGGGCAGAGGTTCGGCGGGCGCCACGACGGGCGTATCGGAGGGCGCCACGACGGGCGTATCGGCGTGTGATCGCGCGGTCGGCAGCTCGATCGCCCAGAAGTGAAACGGCTCCCCGCAGTCCAAAAGCGCGTCCTCATAGCCGAACTCCGCCGCGAGCGCGTCCGCCTCGCCCTCGGGATAGCCGGACACAATCCGGTCGACGAGCGTATCCAAGAACAGGCACGCCGAATCGACCCACGCGGCAAACTCCGGGCAGTAGCGCCACGCGTCCGCGTGGCGCAGCACACACGCCCGCAGCTCCGAGCCGTTGCGGTCGACCAGCTCGCACGGCAGAAATATCAACCCGCGCCGGGCGTCACCCTCAAAATATCGAAAGCGCTCATAAAGAAAGGCCGCGACCTTTGCGGGAAAACCGGCGGGCGGCCGGTCGTCCGGGCGCGCATGGTCGTCGAACACAATCCCGGCCTCGGTCGTATTCGAGATCACAAAGCGCAAATCCGGATTTTTTGCGCACGCAATATATGTCTCATAGTCCGTATAGGCGTTGACCGCGCGCGAAATCGACGTGATGACGCGCCGCAAACTCACGGGCCGCCCGTCCAAAAGCCCGCGCAGCAGCACCGTGTACAGGCCATCCTGCCGGTTCAAAGGCTCCGCCGAGCCGCGCGGCGTCGGCGGCACAACGACAATGCTCCCGTCAAAAAGCCCGCTCTCGTTCAACCGGTCGAACAACTCGTCGGCAAAGGCCCGCAAAAACACGCCCTCGCCAAATTGCAGCACCCGCTCCGGTCTCTCCTTTTTTGCGGCAATCTCCCGTCCGAGTATCATACGCGCCTGCTCTCCTTTAAGGGCAATTCCAAAGTAGTTTCACTTGATTGATTCCTAATAGATAAAGGCTAAAATTAAGCATGGCGGTCAATGGATTTCTCGAAAGGCACTATCCATTGTCCGCTTAAAACGTGCTCATGAAAACACTTTGTCTATCGGAACATGCTTCTTTTGAAACTTCATCCATATTTCTAAAGCGGGCTCTGACTATTTTA
>JAITSR010000067.1 GCA_031287655.1 Clostridiales bacterium | reverse complement strand
GCGTTATATATACTTTGAATTGTGACACGCAGCAATCCATTAAAGAAGGCGACTATCCCTATCAGTTGCCGCGCTACATAAAAGAAGACGGGACACTGGACATGGATTATCTGCTGCGGGACTTCCAATCGTTCTGGCGGGAGAACGCGACGATCTGGCGGGAGAGGTATGATTACAAGGAAGCCGCGCCGCAATTGGTCATGCTGGCGTTTTTGCAGCGCGTTGTCAACGGCGGCGGGCGAATATTGCGCGAAATGGCAACGGGAACAAGGCGGGTTGACATTTGCGTTATGTACAAAGAACGAAAATATCCCATTGAATTAAAGATTCGTTACGGCGATGGTACGCGAGACGAGGGGAAAAAACAGATAGCGGCCTATATGGACTCATTGGGCGCCGATACGGGCTGGCTCGTATTATTTGACCGAAGGGAAACACTGGGTTGGACTGAAAAATTAACATTTGAAAAAGAGAGCGTTGACGGAAAAACAGTAATCATTGTAGGCTGTTAAGAGAAAAAACAATAAACGGAAAAATGAGGTAACCATGCAAAAGGAAGACTGGAACGGCTATGAAAAGATGGTTTTCGAGGTGAACGGCAGGGAGAGCCTCGTCGTCCGCCCCAAGACACCCGCCGCGGGAAACCCTTGGGTATGGCGCGCGGAGTATTTCGGCGCGTTTGATCAGGTTGACCGCGCGCTGCTCGACAAAGGCTGGCATATAGGCTACCACGCGGTCCGCAATCTGTATGGCGCGCCCGTCGCGATCGACAGCATGAAGGATTACCACGACTATGTCTGCAAGGAGTTCCGGCTGTCGCGGCGCGCGTCTGTTTTCGGTTTTAGCGTCGGCGGGCTTTACTCCTTCAACTATGCCCACAAGTACCCCGACGACGTGCGATCGCTGTATTTGGACGCGCCCGCGCTCAGCCTGACGATCTTCCGGAGAAGGGACTTTTGGCCCGCGCTCTGTGAGGCCTATGCCAAAACCTACCCGGACGCGGAGCTTGGCAGGCAGAGGGTCCGGCAAAAGCTCAAGCTCAGCCCCATCGACAACGCCACCGCGTTCGTTAAAACTAAAATCCCGATCATTATGGTCGTCGGCCTGCTGGACGAGGCGGCGGTCTACGCCAAGAACGGCGAGATTTTCAACGCGCGCTTTGAGAAGGCGGGCGGGGAGCTCAAGCTCATCACGAAACCCGACTGCGGCCACCACCCCCACAGCCTTGAGGATCCGGCGCCGATCGTGGACTGGATTCTGGCGCACTAGGGTCGGCCCGTTTTGGATGCCAAAATGACATTTGACGGGGAACAGAGGGGCGACAGCCGGATACAGACGCTGCGGATCGGCGGCGTCACGGCGGAACAGAATATCCTGCTCGCGCCGATGGCCGGTGTCACGGACACCGCGTTTCGGATCGTGTGCAGAGAAGTCGGCGCGAAGGGGTTTCTGTATACGGAGATGGTCAGCGCGAAAGGACTCTGCTATGGGGACCGCAAGAGTTTTGAGCTGACGCGGGTCACGCGGCCGGAGCGACCGGCGGCGATCCAGATTTTCGGCGCGGACCCGCTCTTTATCGCAAAAGCGGTCGAGCTGCTCTGCGAATCGGATGCCGATCTGATTGACATCAACATGGGCTGCCCGATGCCCAAGATCACAAAGAACGGCGAGGGTTCGGCGCTGATGCTCGACCCGGCGCGGGCGGCGGCTGTTGTGCGGGCGGCGGCCGGGGCGACAAAAAAGCCCGTGACCGTGAAGATTCGCAAGGGCTGGGACGCGGCGCGCGCGAACGCCGTCGAGTTCGCAAAGGCGATGGAAGCCGCGGGCGCCGCGATGATCGCGGTGCATGGCAGGACGCGCGAGCAGATGTACGGGGGGCGCGCGGACTGGGATGTCGTCGCCCGTGTCAAACGGGCCGTCGGGGTCCCTGTGGTCGGCAACGGCGACGTCTTTTGCGCGGGGGACGCGCTGCGTATGCTCGAGCAGACGGGCTGCGACGGCGTGATGATCGGACGCGGCGCGCGCGGCAATCCGTGGATATTCCGGGGGATCGCGGGCGCGGCGGCGCGGCGGCCTGCGCCGGCCGAGCGTCTTGCCGTGATGCGCAGGCACTTGATCCTCGCGGTCGCGGAAAAAGGCGAGCACACAGGCGTCCTCGAAATGCGAAAGCATCTCGCGTGGTATGTGAAGGGGATGCACGGCGCGGCCGCAATCAAAAATGAAATCTTCCGCCTGACGTCGAGCGCCGAGCTGCTGTGCCGCATCGACCAACTGGGCGAGACGCTGTGACGCCTTGGATTGGCGATGCAGTTAGAACTCGTTGGAGCGAGAAGGCGGAGGCATGCGCGCGCAGAGTGCGGGATGAAAGCGGTCGGTTTTCTCCTACGTCTGCGGCTGCGGGTGGGAGAGGCCGTCCGCAATTTCAAAACGCATGCCCGAGAGGTTGGCCAAAGGGTTTTGCGGCTCCGCGGGGCGCGTGAAGGAAAATGTGACCTTGTACGCGACAAGCATTTGAAACGCAGCGCGGTATCTGCGGTTGATCGCGTTCGGGCAGTATTTGCCGTCCCCGATGATCGGATGCCCGATGGACGCGAGATGCGCCCGTATCTGATGGGTTCGCCCGGTCACAAGCGTCACCTCCAGCAGAGACGTGTCGCTGCGCCGGTCGTAGCGAATTGTCTGATAGCGCGTGACGATTTTCTGCGCGCGGGGCGGGGGCGGACTGCCGCCGAAATCGTGGATTCTGACCTTGCCGCGGACCTCGTCCTTTGTGAGCCACGCGCGGAGCTTTGCTTCGGGCGGGTCCGGTCTGCCGGCCACAACGCAGCGGTAGTATTTTTTAATCTCGGCCGACGCGATTTTTTCCAAAACAAAGTCGAGGGTCCGGCGGTCCTTCGCGATCAGCACGAGCCCGCCCGTGTTGCGGTCGAGCCGGTGGCAGAGCGCGGGGGCGAAAGGGGCGGCGCCGCCCGGCGCGGTTGGGCCGGAATATCCAAGGTATTCATGGACAAGCTCTATCAGCGTGACGCCCTTGCCGTTGCGGTCCGGGTGTACCGGAATGCCCTGCGCCTTGTCAATGACCAGCAGGCGCTCGTCCTCGTACACGACGGAAAAACCGGCATACTGCCCCTGCCCCCGGCCCAGTTCCTGCCGCGGAGCGCCGCACCGGGTTTCAGCCTGCGCCGCCGCCCCGCCCCTAGGCTCCGCGCCTTGTCGGCCCGGCGCTCCCGGCGTGCCCGGCGCTCCCGCGCCGAACAGAACTTCGTCCGGCAGATAGATGTCCAGAGTGTCGCCGGGGCGCAAAAGCGCGTCTGCGGCGGCCCACTTGCCGCAGATTTTCACGTCTTTTTTGCGGAACGCCTTGTACAGCGCGTTTTTGGGCAGCGCCGGGAATGTCGTCAGGATATATTCGTCGAGCCTCGTATTGGGCCGGAGTCCTTTTCCGGTTTCAATCCTCCGCACGGCAGCCCCCTTTTAGCCGGACTTCCGGCGCGCGGCGCAGACGCGCTGCGTTCAAACAGGCGACGTTGCTCCCGTCTGACCTGTTCCTTTCCTATGGGTTCAGTACGACTTCTGTGCCCTCGGGGAGGCCGGCGAGAATCTCGACGCCGTTGTCCCCGTACAGGCCGGTCGTGACGCTGATTTTTACGGGTACGGGGGCGTCGTCGGCGGTATTCTGCGTAAATTGCCCGCCGAACGCCGCCAGCATAGAGTCAATCTTCGCCAGTACATCGTCGAGGCTCGGCAGCGCAAAAGACAATCCTAAGACAGAGATCGTCGTCGGCTCAGACACAGCGGACTCGGTCTCGCTCTGTGCGGTGGCGTCGTCGGAAACGGTGAGCCCCTCCGGGATTGGCTCGCCGATTTCCAAAAGCACATAGGCGAACCGCTCGCCTCCCTCATTGAAAATTGCCTGAGACGGCACGGACAGCACGTCTTTGACCTCCGTGATGATCACATCGAGGTCGACCGTATAGCCCGTTTTCAGACGGTTGTCCGCGCTGTCTACCGCGATCTCGACAGGCACGACGACCTCTTTTTCCGTTCCGGACTCCTTTTCGACGGAGGCCGAGGCGATTCTCGTAATCACGCCGTTGAGAGCCGTGTCGGGCAGACCGCTCGAGTAGATATCCACCTTTTGACCGACTTCGAGGAGCGGCGCGTCGTACTCTGAAACATCGGAGCGGACGACGACAGAAGAGAGGTCGGAGAGCCGGATCACCGCCGAACTCTGCGAGGCTGTCCCGCCTTCCGTGACATAGACCGCGACGACGTTGCCGTCCACGGGGCTCACCGTTGTCGGCGTCAGATCCGCAAGGTCGTCCTTGATCTGATCGATCTCAATTTGCGCGAGTTCCACGATATTTTCCTGCTGCCTGTAGCGGATCACATTGGCCTCGTCCGAGAGCCTGTTCATCGCGTTCATGAGTTTACTTTCCGCGTCCGCAAGTAAAGCGCGCCGATGCTCAAGCGTCTGCTCCTGACCCGAAAGGGAGAGCGCGAGGGCGTTTTGCGACTCGGTGGCGCTTCTGTACGCCGAGACGGACTGGTCGTACTCGTCCCGCGTGAGAAAATCAAGCGCGTACAGGCTCTCGTTTTTCTCCATCGTGCGCTGCGCGTCGTCGACGCGGATTTGCTGTTGGTTGATCCGGATCTTAATGCTTTCGATCTCGTTTTCACAGTCCGTGAGGCTCTTTTGCGCGGAGGTCACGTCGGCTGAGTATTGCAAAAGCTCGTTGCCGGTCGCGGGCAGCGCGATACTCCGGGCATTCAGTTCTGAGTTTTTCAGGTTGATCTCGGCGATCGCGAGCTTTTGTTCAAGATTTTTTTGTTCGGTCGCGATGTCATAAGAGATCAGCGTCTGACCCGCGGACACCCGGTCGCCCTCTTTGACGTGTATCGTCTGAACCTTCTGCGACGCGGCGAGGTAGAGGGAGACTTCCTCCTTTGCGGCAATGTTACCCGTCGCGGAGACCGCTGTATGGACGTCCTTGCGGACGACATTCGCAAACAGATATTCCTTCTGCGCCTGTTGTATCGGCAAGTAGATCCGGTAATAGTAATAGACGCCCGTCGCGACGGCGAGAATCAGCGCGAACAGCACGAGCCGCCGAATCAGGCGCACAATGAGCCTGCCCGCGGCGCGGCCGCCCCTCGAGGCCCTGCGGGGCCTTCTTGCCGCAAGTCCGATGTTGTCTGACGCGCCTACCGCCGCAATTCCGGAGCCCGGGTCCGGCGCGCTTCCTACTGAAACCGCGGAGTCAGGGCCCGGCGCGCTCTCTGATGAGACCGCTGATACGTCCTCCGCCGTGCGCTGCGCGTTTATCACAAAACCGCCATTCACGCCGTCAAAGTCATATTCTCTGACATTCACAGCGCCGTCATCAGCACCCACGCCATCCGCATTGTCATCTGCGCTCACATCATCCGCGTCGCCACCCATGCCGCTGTCCACGCCGCCGTTTACGCCATCATTCGTGCCGTCGCCGCGTTTTGTTTCTTCGTCCTGCCACTGTTCAGATCGTTCCATCACAAATCCCCTAAACCTCCTATTTTGTCCTTAGGAACTGTTCAAAAATATTTATTATTTCACAGTTCCTTAACTTTCCAAGCCTCCCTAGACTTTTTCTACCCCATCTACCCAACTATCTATCTGTTTCTCATTCGACACTTTTCCGCGCTTCGACCATGTTGATACTCCGCAGCCTCTTCCCCGTGAGTATGTTGACGCAGATTGAGAAGATCAGCGTGAGCAGGACCGAATAGACAAAACTCTCCGGTCTGATCTTGCGTCCGAACATCATCAGCTCCGTCTCGGTCGACACAACCACATAAAGGTGCAGCGCGACGCCGAGCAGAAGGCCGATCCCGGCCCCGATCACCGTCAGCGCGATATTTTCCCTGTAAACGTAAGCGGAGACCTCGCGGTCATAAAAGCCGAGCACTTCGATCGTCGCGAGCTCCCGGATGCGCTCGCTGATATTGATGCTCGTAAGGTTCAGAAGTACGACAAAGGCGAGCGCCGCGGCGGACAGGATCAAAACGAGCACGACGAAGTTGAGATTGGTGATGACCTCCTGAAAGGTTTCGCTGATCGCGCTCGTATAGTAAATCGCGTTGACGCCTTTCCTGTTTAACACCTTGCCCGCGAGTTGTATCCGATCATCCAGCGTGGTCTCGCTCAGAAACGTGTAGACACAGTTATACTCCGGCGCTTGCCCGAGCAGTTGCGTATAGAGTGCGGCGGTCATATAGACATAATGCGCGTAGTAGTTCTCCGTGATGCCGGACACGAGGATGTCGATGCGGACGCCGTCTTCATCTGTGATAAAAAAGCTGTCGCCCGGTACAAGACCCAGCAATGACGCGAGTTTTTCCGTTATTACGGCGCCTTCCATACCGCCCGAACCGCCTGGCGCCGCCACGCTTGCGCCGAACGGAAGCTGTGCGTGGGTCGTCCGGTCACGAAGCACAATGTACTCATGGAACGTTTCCGCATCCTGCGGAACGACGAGCGTGACCGACACAGGCGCTCTCGCGTTCATCCCGGGCTGCTCGCTGCCCGCGTCATAGGTCATTCGCCGACACGGCATGTTGCCCCGCACAAAGTCGTCGCCCGCGAGCAGGCTCACAACGGCGTTGAGATCGGATGCTTTCGCGGTGTCCGTCATCGTGGTCGTCAAATCGTACCGGTTGATCTCGACAAATTGCAGGTCGAGCATCGCCGTGACCGAGTCGCGCAGCCCAAAGCCTGTCATCAGGAGCGCGGTACAGCCCGCGACGCCTACGATCGTCATGAAAAACCGCTTTTTGTAGCGGAAGATGTTGCGGACCGTGACTTTTTGGATAAACGACAGGGAGCGCCACAACAGCGGGATGCGCTCCAATAAAATGCGCTTGCCGAGCTTTGGAGACTTGGGCCGCATCAGCGTGGACGGCGATGCGCGCAACTCGTTCTCGCAGGCGGCGATCGTCGCGATCAGCGTACTGAGCGCGCCGATTACGATGCCGGTCATCCAGAACGGGATGTGCAGCGGCGTCACGGGGTACGGCACGGCATAGAGCATACTGTAGGCCGAAATAATGATAACGGGGAAGAACTGCATCCCGAAATAACCGCCCGCGAGGCCGCCGAGGACCGTGGGCGCGGCGGCGTAGAGGATGTATTTGGACATGATCGCAAGGTTCCCATACCCGAGGGATTTTAGCGTCCCGATTTCGATGCGCCGCTCCTCGACGAGACGGGTCATCGTCGTCAGGCTCACGAGCGCCGCGACGATAAAGAAGATTGCGGGGAACACCCTGCCGATCGCCTCGATCTTGTCGGAGTCCTCGCTAAAGCCCGCGTAACCGGGGTTCGCGTCCCGATCCAAGATATACCACTGCGGCTTGTCAAGCGCGTTGAGCGCTTTGCGAGACGCGAGAATCTGCGAGCGCGCGAGCGCGATCTGTTCTTTCGTGGC
>JAITSR010000023.1 GCA_031287655.1 Clostridiales bacterium | reverse complement strand
CGTCGTCAAACGTCAGGTAGACATAGCGCTTTTTCCGGTTCAGCGCGCTCGCGATGCGGTTTTGCGCGTCCTCGTCCCGCAAGACGGCGGAGCGCGCCGCGGCAATCGTCTTTGCGGCGGTCGAGGGGAGCGCCGCGAGCGGCGCGCCGCCGGACGGCGGGCAAACCGCCGCGCCCAGCGCGAGCTGCGAGATCGGGCCTGTCGGGAGCAGCGCGAGCCGGGCGGCCAGCTTTGCGGAAAGCGGCATATTCGTAAGCGCGCCGCCCGCGCCGCTCATGTCTCCCGCATCGGCCGCCACGGCCGCGGCCGCGATATTCAGGGCGGACATCGCGGCCGCAGCGGCTTCGCCGCCGACATACGCCCCGTCGCCCGGGATGTTTACGCCTTCCGCGCCGAGCCCTGCAAACGTCTCCGCGATCAGAAAAGCCGCGCCGGGCGTGAGCGCGTCTATCGGTTCCGCCGATTCCGGGGGCCCGCCCAAATAACCTCGGTCGGCCGCGTTTTCTTCCGAAAGGCCCGGCCGGAGCTGCGGCCGCCCGCTCAGACCCGGCTGCGCGCCCGCGGCGTCCAAGCCGTCAAGGCGAACCCGGCCGTCTGAGAAATCCTCGTCCGCGTCGACCTCACCGCCCGCGTCGCCCGCGTCGCCTTCATAATCTTCAATGTTTTCTTGACCGTATTCGTTTGCGTTGAGCTGGGATATGGATTTCAAAAAGCCCGACCCGGACCGGACCGCGCCTTGATAGGCGTGAATCAACGTGAAAACCGCAACGACCAACAGCCCCAACAGTAAAACGATCGCCCGGCAGAATTTTGCCTTGGACTTTATCATTGGAATGTCACTTCTCTCAGTAAAGAATGTCTAAAAAGCAAGCATTTTAATTATAGTATAAAGACTTCGGCCGCGCCAGTCCCGCCGCAAAATTTTTTCCTGCGCGGGGCGACACACGTAACTAGTCAGCGGTTAACGTGTTTACAATCGTCGCCGTCGCTTTACTTAAAAACAGCGCCCCTTCGTCACTTACGGAGCGGGGCGCTGTTTTTCGTTCTGTTCAATTTTTGTCGATTCCGCTATTTCATCAGGTATTCCAGTAATTTAAACAATACCATCGCCGCCTCGTCCCTTTTGGCGTTTGCGAGCGGGCGGGAAACGCCGCCGTTTATGTTGATCATGCCGTTGTTCAGCGCGAACGCAAGCGTGTTCCACGCCCATTCGTCGGCCTCGTAAAAGTCCGAAACCCTGTTGCTCTCGCCCGCCGGAGCCTCGATGCCGAGCGCGCGGACCGCGATCGCGATCATCTCCTGCCGCGTGATGTTGTCGTCCGCGCAAATCAGCAGCCGATCATCCTCCTGCGAGCCCTTGACGATCCCCGCGTTGACCGCAGCCCCGATGTAGGGCTTTGCCCAATCCGGCACGCCGTCCCAATCCGCGAAGCGCGCGCCGTCAAAGTCCGGTTCGAGCGGGAGTCCGAGCGCCGCCGTGACCAGCTTCATGATCTCGGCGCGTGTGATGTCGCCATTCGGATTGTAGGCGTATACTTCGTTTTCAGCGGGATACCCGTCGATGATTCCGAGCGCCGCGAGCCGACGGATGTACGCGTACGCCCAATGATCGCGCGGCACGTCAAAGAACGTGCGCACACTCGGGTTCTCAAACACCGCGAGCCGCGCGAAGCCGCCATAGGACGCCGTGATCGCCGCCTGCCGTTCGGGGTCGAGCCACCCGCCGAGGAACACCCATTCGCTGTTTGCCTCGTCATAATAATAGATCGCGAGGTCGTTTTTGTTTCTCACCTTTTCCGCGTCATAGACGATCAGGACCTCGCCTGGTGATAAAAATCCGTTGGAGTCGGCGGCCGATAATGTCGTCGTGACGGAAAAGACGTCGCTGACCGGCTTGCCCGGACTGTTCAAGCCCGACGGCAGGCTCCCCGGTTCGCCGCCGCGTTCCAGTGTGATTTTCACTCCCGGCGGTACCGCGCCCGCGGGTATCTGTAGAATAGCGCCGTCCACGCTGACCCAGCTCATTTTGCTTGCGTCAATCGCCACGGTGTTTCTGATCAGATTCGGCGGCATACTCACCCACGGCGCGAGCGGCGCCTGTCCCGATGGCAGCTCGGTTTCCAGCGGAGTCGGCCTTGGCGTCTGCGCCCCCGGAATCACCGGTGTTATCGCTCCGCCGCCTCCGCTCGAATAACCGCCGCCTCCGCCGGAGCCTGTTCCGGAGCCGCCGCCCGGACTCGGGCTCGGACTCGGGCGTGTACTCGGACTCGGGCGTATGCTCGGACTTGGGCGTATACTCGGGCTCGGGCTCGGACGTGTACTCGGACTCGGGCGCAGTGAAGGTGATGCAGATGGCGACACGACCGGAGACGGAGACGGCGACACAACCGGCGGAGGTGAAGAACTCGCACTCGGAGGTGTACTCGGGCGCGTACTCGCACCCGGTGATGTACTCGGGCGCGTACCCGGCGACGGTGATGTACTCGGGCGTGTACTCGGACTCGTACCCGGCGACGGCGACGGACTCGCACCCGGCTTAGCACTCGGCGGCAGGCTCGGGTTCGGGCTCGGACTCACCACCGGCACAGACCTTTCAGTTACATACACGACGCAGGTCGCCGTGAAGCCGCCGTCCACCGTGGTCACGGTGACGACGCAGGTCCCCGCGCCGACCGGGGCGACCAGGCCGTTTTGGTCCACCACTGCGACGTTGGTATTACAGATCGTCCAGTTGACGCGCTTGTCGAGGGCGTCCGCCGGCAGGACTGTGGCCGTGAGCTGTACGGGCGCGCCGCCCGCGACGAGGTTGAGTTCACTCTGATTCAAGGTCACGCCGGTCACCGCTACGCCGCCGGGATCGGGATTCGCCACATAGACGACGCAATCCGCCCAATATCCGCCCTCCTCCGTGGTCACGGTGACGACGCAGGTCCCCGCGCCGACCGGAGTGATCAGACCGTTCTGGTCGATCGTGATGACGTTGGGATTGCAGGCCGACCAGCGCACGCCCCTGTTCGTGGCGTTTGTCGGCAGCACGGTGGCCTTCAGCTGCGCGGGCGCGCCGCCGACAGAAAGGTGCAGCTCGCTGATATTCAGTTTGACGCCGGTCACCGGTATCGCTCCGGGAGGCGTCGTATCCGCGGCGGCGGCGACATAGACGTTGGCGTAGGCCTCAAAACCGCCGTCGTCGGTGGTGGCCGTCAGGTAGCAGGCGCCCGCGCTCAGGGCGGTGATCTTACCGCTCTGGTCCACCGCGGCGACCGCCGGGTCGGAGCTCGTCCAGGATACCGCCTGATTGGCGGCGTCAACCGGCAGAACCGTCGCCTGAACCTGAACCGGGTCGTCGCCGACTGTCAGGAAATGGCGCAGCTGGTCTACCGCCATGCTCCGCACCGCTTTCGGGGGCGCCGCGGTCACGGCCAAGTCGTAGGTTTGTCCGCTTGCGTCCTCGCCCAGAGGAACGCCGGCGTAGCTGCGGACGACCGGCATGACGCTGACGCGCAAGTCCGCTTGCGGGCGCAGCGCGGCGTCCGGCGTGAAGCGGAAGCTCTTGGCGACCTGTTCCCCTTTGTATTCTACCGGGTCCACGGGGGTCAAGACACCGCTCAAAAATTCGTTCATGCCCAGCGCCGTGCCGTCCAAAGCGAAGGCTTCGCCGTACAGGTTCATGTTGTCGGGATTGACGTCCGAGGCCCGGACGTATTTGTCAAAGACCAGGTCGATCGCGTCCTGTTCCTCGCTGAAATACGCGCCCGT
>JAITSR010000349.1 GCA_031287655.1 Clostridiales bacterium | reverse complement strand
TCGAGCGTGAAGCTGAACACCTTGTTGTCCGGCGTCGCGTTCGGCATGAACAGAAAGTCCTTGAACGCCGGTATGCCATAGCCGTAAAAGTCGATCGCGCTTTCCGAATAGACGATGTGTGTGTCGAACGTCTGCGTGATATACGGGTCCCGGTAATACTGCACGAGGTTCGTTCCGTCGTCCGCGACTTGGGCTTCAAACCCCGTGTGGTCGATGCGAATCCAGTCAAACGTGTTGTCCACATAGCTGACGTTCGTCGTGTTTACGAGAACGTCCGACGGCGGCACGCCATAAATCGCCAGCTCGTCGCGTAAAAGCGCGTCCGTTCCCGAAAGATCGAGGTTGTTCGCGGTCACGTCCGCCGAGACGACCACTTCGATTTTATCGGCGCCTTCCGACAGCGGCGCATAGGCTTCGCCCGGCGAACCGGTTGCGCCCTCGGCGAACGCGCGCGCGGCGCCAAAGCTCGCGCCCGTCGGCGCGATCACACCGCTCAGCAGCAACGCGGCTGTGAGCGCGATTGACAATATCCGCCTTACAATTTTTTTCATAACCCCTTTTTTCATAACCCCTCCTATTGGGCGGCGTACTCATCTGAGCCGCGCGAAAAAATAGAATAGACAAACCCGAGCGCCGATTGACGCTCCCAAACACGGGCATTTTATCATACGGATTTACATTTATCAATCGGTCAATGGATCAAATTGTGGTCATTAAGTCCAAATCTGTGCGCGAGGGGCGAACTTTAGTACGCGAGGGGCGAACATAAATTCGCGAGGGCCGAACGATTGTCTTCCTGAGCCGTATGTGGTACAGTTTTCATGGAGGAATAAATTGATCTATGGTTGAATTGGTTTTTGGCGAAAGCGCGTGCGGCGGCCTGAAGGCGGCATTTCGGGAAGCCGGGAAGAAGCGGCGCACAGCGTCGGAAAAGACCGCCCCTCCCGTGTGGCGCGGAACCCCCGAGGACGTCTATGGGATCAGTCTGTCGCTTAGCATAGGCGATATTTCAGAAAATGTCCCCGGCGAAAAACGCCTGAAAACATTGGAATGGCTCTATAGCGTCTACCCGGAGCATTTGGGGCGGGAAGCGGCCCATGATCTGCTGAGTTGCGCGAAAGATTCCCTAAAAGAGCTTTGCGATCGCGCGGCGGCGGGCGAAGCGATCCGTATCTGGTATAGCAGCCATCCCGACGAGCTTTGCGGCTTATACTGGTTCATGAGCCAACTCAATGAGTTGGGGAAGCCGCGCGGACAGATTTATCTGGTCAAGCTGCCCGAGTGGGAGGCCGACCAAAACGGCAATGTCGTGCAGAGAGTCGGCTGGGGCGAAGTGGCCGTCGGAAACTGGGCTTCCTATCTCTCTTTGCAAAAATCGGCGCCGACGGCTTTTCAGCAGGCGTGCGCATCCCATTGGGAACGTCTGCGAGCAGAAAACGCCCCGCTGCGCGCCATACTGAACGGGCAGCTTTTCAGCGCGCCGGAAAGACTCTACGACAGTTTTATTATGCGTGAAATCGAAAAAGAGGACGCTGTTTTTCATGAGGCGAGAATAATCGGCCAAGTGATTGGAAACAACCTGCTCGGAGTCGGCGACGCATGGCTTGCGCACCGTATCGAGGAGCTGATTCGGGCCGGAAAGCTGGAAGCCGTCACAAAAGCCGGCAAGGACGAACCGATTTATCACCGGAAGCTGAAAAAAGCAGCCCCAGCCGGTAGCCGAGGTTCATGATGAAATTTACGGCGATATTCGTCCGCGACACCCTCATTCTGCGCACAAACGAACCGAGTGAAAAAAACCGCCGCCGAAAGCTGCGATAGCCGTCAAATAATTCGTCAGCCGTCATATTTTTCGGTTTGAAGGCCACCGCGGTTTTGCTGTTGTATCGGCTCCAATCCTCACCAAGCAAGCGGCCTTCGGATTTGAGCTGTTCATAGATCGGCGTCTTCGGGAACGGCGTTAAAATGCTGACGGTCGCGCCGTCAATGCCGAGTCTCTCGCAGGCCTCGAGCGTTTTGTCAAACACATCTTTATGATCGTGGTCAAAGCCAAAAACAATACCGGCCTGAACCATAATCCCGTGCCGGTGAATCCCTGCAATCAGAGATTGATAATCCTGCACCGCGCGCTGATGTCATAGCAGTGCGGGGCATTCGGCGTGTTGACCGTTATTCCGACAAGGTCGAAAGCCCCGTCATACGGGACCCGCTGACGGTACTCGTCGATGAGTCTGATTTCATAGGACGACTCGTCGACAAAGGCCGCGAGATAAGGGATTGTGATTTGAGAGAAGTTGTTGAATTGCAAACGCCGAAAACGGTTGATTTCCCGATTCTCCGGCTGAATCAAAAGAAGCCGGGGCTTTTTTCGTTCGGTCTCATATGTCATCGGAGGCGTCCTCTTTGCGATATTCCAAAATGTCGCCCGGCTGGCAGTCGAGGGCCTCGCACAGCTTTTCAAGCGTCGACATTTTCAACGCCTTCACCTTGCCGTTTTTTATCATCGATACGTTGGCCATTGTAAAGCCCACGCGCTCGGCAAGCTCCGTGACGCTCATTTTCCGCTTTGCAAGCATAACGTCCACATTTATGATAATCAAAGCGTCCCCTCACTCTCCTCCTGCAGGAGGGCGGCCTTTGTCAGATAACGCGACAGCACCGCCGCAAACAGGGCAAGCGTAACGGCAAGGATGTCAATCATAATCGACAGAAACACCACGCCTATAAGATTCATCGAGAGCATAAAAAGCACGACGTTGCCGACAAACAGGAGAACCGCATCCGCCAAAAGTAAAACCGCGCCCGACTTGACCCATTTTGCCGTCTGCATTGTGAAAACCGCTTCGCGCTCCACCGCCCCCGCGACCTTCCATATATGGATGAGTATCGCAAAACAGGGAATCGCGACCAGCCACGCGAAGATCAGCCACGGCCAGAACCAACCGGAATATTCCGGATTTTCGCGCGTCACGGTTCCGCCCCACGCCGGAATGACAAAAGCGCAAAGAAACAGGCCGCACACGGCGACGGCGATCACGGAGCCGCGCATTAAGTAACCCAGTAATTTAGACGACATGACGGTATCAAAACCTCCTTGATTGATACCTCATTATAGCGCGTCTTAATACGAAATGCAACAATTATTTATTGTATTACGATAATTTCTTTATAAATATTTGCATATCTATCAGTTGTATCTCCGCAATGATTGTTGTATAATCCAAACAGATAAAGGATTTGCCGTTTGGCGGCCTGTTCC
>JAITSR010000315.1 GCA_031287655.1 Clostridiales bacterium | reverse complement strand
CGTGTTCGCGCCCGCTTTGCTCAAATCGCCCCAAAAACCGTCCGGCAAATTCAAAGGTTCGTCCGCCGACGAATAGAGCAGCGTATTATTGCCGTCCGCGATCAGGAGCTTTGACCCCGCGCCGGAGATCGTCGCCCCGGCCATCGTGTCCAGCTCGTTTTCGGAAATTTGAAAAAGGGCGGCCGACCTCACGCGCCGGCCGTCGCGCGCAAGCGGGATCAAATAAGTCAGCACGCGGTCCTGCGCCTTGTTGACCGGCAGGACCGGCCACCACGCCGTGCCGTTCAGGCCTAAAAAAGCTCCCCGTATCTGGTCGCCGGTAAAGCCGTCATAGCTCTTGGCAAAAAGCGCGTAGCCGTCATAGGTGAACCGGGAATTTGAGGTATAGACATAGCCCAAATCGTTATTGATATAGTGGACATCAAACACAAAGTCATTGGCAAAGCGCGTCGTATTCAGATCATGCACAATGTCGAGGAACTGCGCGTAACTCCGTGTCTGATAGTTCGTGCTGAACTCCCCCGTCGCGCCGATCCGGAAGGCCTCCCGATGTATGTTTGAGATTTGCATGTCGATCGTCGAGCGGATTGAGGACAGGGCGTTCATCTTGTTTTCTTCTAACGTCTGCTTGTAGTACCCGAGAAAAATGCTGTAAGTAAGATAACCCAGAATCAACACAGGGATCAGGATCGCGCCGATATAGGAGATCAGGTGCCGCAGGAACAGGCTCTTAATAAAGCGCATCTTTTTCAATCCCAAAAGCGGTTCGTTTGTATGGGCGGCCGACCAAATCGATGGGCGGCTGGTCAAACCAACTCTATCATATCCCCGCATGTTCATCAAGCGCCTTCGCAATTCTATTCCTCGTACCACATAGCCTGAGACGCGTACATCTGCGCATACGGCGCACATGTTTTGAGCAGCGTCTCGTGCGGGGCGGACGCGATAATCCTGCCGTCGTCCATCACGAGCACACGATCGGCGGTTTTTACCGAACCTAAGCGGTGCGTGACGATGATCGCGGTTTTATCGCGTGAAATCTCCATAAACTGTTTGTAAATCCGGGTTTCCTCAATCGGGTCAATCGCCGCCGTAGGTTCGTCCAGCACCACCAAATCGTGCGTGCGGTACAGCCCGCGCGCAATCGCGAGCCGCTGCCACTGGCCGCCGGAAAGGTCAACGCCGTCAAATTCCCGCGAGAGCATCGTATCAAGCCCGTCCGGGAATGTTGAGCTGTCCGTGCCGACGCCCGCGTTTGCGAGCGGACCCGTTTTATCGCCGTCGCGTCCGGTTTCGCTTATGCCGACATTCTCGCCGAGCGTCATCTGATACTTCTGAAACTTTTGGAAAACGCCCGATGTCCCGTTGAACAGCGAATCCGCGTCGGACTCGCCCGTGTCCAGTCCGCGCACGGTCACAACGCCGCGCGTAGGCTTGTACATGCCAATCAGCAGACGCACAAGCGTAGATTTTCCCGCGCCGTTCACTCCGACAATCGCGACGGTTTCGCCGGGCGCGACGTCAAGCGAGACATCGCTGACACTCGGTTCTGTCGCGTTCGGATATTGAAAGCTCACGTTTTTCAGTGAAATACCCTTCGTGCTGTCCGCGGCCTGCGGAACGCCGCCGCGCTCCGGCAAGTCCATTAACCGGACAAGGTTGCGGCCCGATCCGAAGTTTTTTGCCATTCTTCCGACTTGGCCCGCCGCCTCCTGCATTATGTTGAACATCATTCCGACGGAACTGAAAATCGCCGCGAACGCGCCGACCGTAATCTCCCCGCCAATAAGCGACGTTACAAGCAAATACACGATCCCGCCCCAACCGAGCGCGGAGAGCGTCGTCGTTATCAGCTGCAGTGCGTTCGTCTTTTTGTTCGCCGCCCATTCGGCGGCGGACAGCAGCTTCATCGTATCACAAAGCCGCTCAAGCAGGGTCTTGTACGCGCCGAGCAAACGCGTTTCCTTAAAAAACGCGCGGTCTGTTATGGACTTGTTGAAAAACTCGAATCGGCGGCGAATCGGCGCTGCCTTGTCCTCGAACTTTGCGACAATCCGCGTGTTGAACAGCTGCCCGATCAGCGTCGGCACGAACACCAGCAATATCGCGAAAATTAACTTGGCGTTGACGCCGCGCAGATACCACGCCATCACGAGAAAATACGGCAGATAGAACGTGAAAATTGATATGCCCATATTCATAATAAAGATGACATTCCCCGCGCCCTCTTTCGCTTTGTCGACCATATCCTGAACCGCCGTATCTTCGAGCATGACGGGATCCAGCCGCCCCATTTTAGCGTGAATCAGCCGCGAGGTTTCGGCGCGGCATTTCGCAAATACCACCGAGTGCATAAAATTGTGCAGCCCGTTCAGCAGCTCGCGCACGATTGATACCGCGCCCAACGCGAGAAGCGACGCGTACACAGTGTTTGCGGCAGCCGGACCGCCGAGCGCCGTCTGAACGCTGTCATAAAATCGCTGCTCCATAGGCGCTCCAAAGCCGTGAAACGAGCCGGACAGTATGGCCACGACGCTGATGACGACATATAACACCGGAACCGCCGCCATATTGATTTTCAGCCCCATTCTGATCACTTTCCAAAGGGAAACGTCTTTGTTAATCGTCATCGGAAGCCTCCGTATGGTTATACCAATCCGCCTGAGCGGAGTACATCTCCGCGTACAGGCCGTTCAAGCCCATCAACTCGCGGTGGGCGCCGCGCTCGGTAATTTTGCCGTCGGAGAGTACGAAAATCGTATCCGCAAGTTTTGTCGAACCCAAGCGGTGACTGATAAAAATCGTAGCCTTGCCCTGCGAAATCTGCTCGAACTGCGAGTATACCCGCGATTCGCTGACCGGGTCGAGCGCGGCGGTCGGCTCGTCGAGTATACGGAGCGGGGCTTTGCTGATAAGCGACCGCGCCATCGCTACGCGCTGCCACTCGCCGCCCGAGAGGTCTACGCCGTTTTCAAAGATTTTGCCGAGGTTCGTATATACCCCGTCCGGAAGTTTTTCGGCGGCTTCACGCAAGCCGATTAAGTCGATCGCGGAATTGACGTCCGCGTCGTCCGCGCCGACCGCCCCGATTGCGATATTATCGTACAGGCTGAAACTGTACCGCGCAAAATCCTGATACACGACGGTGGACAGACCTTTCAGCTCCGCCTGAGAGAAGCCGCGCAGGCTGCGCCCGTCAACAAGGATCGCGCCGTCGTAATTTGTGTACAAGCCGGTGATGAGCTTTGTAATCGTGGTTTTGCCCGCGCCGTTCACGCCGACAAAGCTGTAGTGTTTACCGCGCTC
>JAITSR010000040.1 GCA_031287655.1 Clostridiales bacterium | reverse complement strand
TCCCAGTTGGGGCTCTCCATGTGTGCCTGCGTGCTGATCGGCGTGCTCGCGGGCTCGTGGCTCGACCGATGGCTCGGGACAAAGCCTTGGCTGCTCCTGCTCTGTTCGCTGATCGGGGCCGCGGCCGCATTCAAGGTGATGTACGACCTCGCGGTGCGCGGCTGGTCAAAGCGAAAATAAGGCGGCACACGGCGACGCACGCCGTTTTCGCTTGCGAAAACGGCGCGGTCGCATTTACGGCAGGCAGGCCGCGTGCTTTTCGTAACCCGCCGCCAAAGCCCCGTCCAGCGTGTCGAAGCTCACCCGGTTCTTCTCGTCGGGCAGACTTTGGCAGGCGGGGCTGTGGAGTTTGCGCGTGTTTTTGTTTCCGATGTAAGCTGTCCTATCCGCCTCTGTCTCTGCCACGTCGGGGGACGCAGCGAACGTCGCCGCCGGGTCGCTCCGCGCCCTGCTCTCCGCGCCGCCGTTCTTTTCGACGCTGAAACGGACGGTTTTGCCATCGCTCACGGCGGTGATCGTCCCATCCAAATCCGTCCGGTACAGGACGACGTCCGCGTCGCGCAGCTTGGACAGCACAGCCTCGTGCGGATGGCCGTAGGGGTTGTCCGCGCCGCAGGAGACGACGGCGTACCGCGGCATGACCTCGCGCAAAAACGGATACGTCGTGCCGGTGTCGCTCCCGTGGTGCCCGACTTTCAGAACCGTGGCCGAGAGGTCATAGCCTTCGTCGATTATGTCCGCTTCCTCCGCGCGCTCCGCGTCGCCCGTGAACAGGAAGCTCGTTTCGCCATATGTGATCTTCATCACGATCGACATGTTGTTCGGCTCGTCCGACGGTTTTATCGGGCCGAGAATCGCGACGCTCGCGCCGCCGAGCGGGAACGCGTCGCCATGCCGCGGAACCGCGACCGTCTTTCCCTGTTCGCCGAGATAGTTGACGAAATTTTGAAACGCCTTGCTCTCAAACTCCGCCACGGGGCTGTACGCGACGTCGGCCGCCGCGTAGTTCAACGCGCCCGCGAGCCCGCCGACATGGTCCTCGTGGGGGTGTGTGCCGACGATGTAATCCAGACGGTCTATGCCGCGGTCTTTTAAGAACGTGTATATAAGGCTGGAATCCGCGGCGTTCCCGCCGTCTATGAGCATAGAGGCCTCGCCGCATACGATCAGCGCGGAATCCGCCTGTCCCACGTCGATGAAGTAGACGGTCAGACCGGCGTCCGCGTCCGTGGCCGACGTCCCGGAATTGTCCGGCGTCAAGCCGCAGGCCGACAGGAAGCGGAGCGGCGAAAATATCGCAAAAAGCGCGATCCAAAAGACGATCCGCGAGACAAACCGTCTGATTCTGTTTTTTACCGCGGGATTGCCGACCGCCATGCCGTCCTTTATTAAAGCCATTTTTTCCTTTTCATCACAAGATAGATCGCCAAACTCACCGCGGCCATTACGACGAGCGCGGCCGGATACCCAAGCGGCCACTGAAGCTCCGGCATCCTGTCAAAATTCATGCCGTAAATGCCGGTGATGACCGTGAGCGGGCCAAAGAACAGCGTGATGACCGTGAGCTTGTTCATCGTTTCGTTCAGTCTGGCCGCGGTTTTGCTGTCATATGTGTGCAGCAGCTCCCCCGACAGCGTGTAGAGATGGTCGGCAAAGTCGTACAGCTTCAAAAGGCGCGTACTCATATTGCGGAAGTAGTGGGCGTTGCTCTTGTTCAGCAGATGGTTTTCGTCCATCAAAATCTGCCCGCCGATATAGGAGAGGGCGCGCAGCAGTTTTTTATGCGTGTAGGCCGCCTTGCGCAGCTGCCCGATCCGCGTGATCTGACTGGGCCCCGCGCCCGCCAGAATCAGCTCGGACAGCGCCTCCATCTCGTCCTCCAAGGCCTCGAGCGTTTCGGAGTAATCCGCCGCGAGATGTCCCCATATAAAATGATACAGCAGGGGCAGCGTTCGGACGTCCCCCTTTTCGGCGGCTTTGGCCGCCTCCGCCGCGCCGCGCAGACCGCGCGCCAGCTTCGCGAGACGCGGGCCCTCGTCGTCCGGCAAAATCAGGACGAGGTATCCCTTCGCGAAAAAGACGTTGACCTCCCGCTGGACGAGCTCCGCGCCGTAGACGTCCGCGTAGATCAGGCTCGCGAAGTCGTATCCGGCAAAGCTCTCATACCGCACCGTCTCGTCCAGATTCGTACACTCGAGCATCGTGCTCTCGTCCCAGCCGAAAACCTCCCGCAGCGCGCCAACCTCGCTCACATGGCAGCAAATGACATATTCCTGCGCGGTTTGTCCATCCCCAGCCGGGGGTTCGAGACTGTCATATTTTTGGCGCGTTTGTAAGTTGTAGACCGTCATGCCAATAACCATACCTTCCGGATTTTTTGAGGTAACCGGGCTACTTATTTGTGCGAAAGACCGGCATGTCGCAGTGATGCAGCACGCCGCCGGACAGCGCGAAGCAGACGAGCCCCGCGGCCAGCTCCCATCCGCACAGGACCAAAAGCCCGGTCAGAAAGCCGATGTCGCCGCCGACCGCGCTACCGATCACGACCGCGAGTACAACGCCCGGCGCCATCACGAGCAGCACGGCGATACAGTAGATAAAGAGCAGCAGCCCCGCGCTGATGTCCGCCCCGGTAAAGCGCATGAACACATAGTTCACGCCGAGCAAAAGCAGGGAAAACAGCGTGTAAGCGGCGGCGCAGACAAGGATATAGACGGCATCGGATTTGAGCAGCGCGCCGGAAATCCCGAAAATCAACGCGCTCTCGAGGAGCGTCCGCGCCACGATCTCCATGTTGCTCCACAGTATTTTTCGGAAGGAGGTTTCGGGGATCATGTAGATATAGTGGGAATACGTCTCCTTCAGGCCCCGCCCCGTGCCGATCAAAAAAATCTGCATCCACATCAGTATCTGCATCGCGAGCCAAAGCTCGCGGACAAACAGGGTCAGGAGAATCGCCCCCGCCGCGATCAGCGCGGAGGGCAAGGTCAAAAAGCCGAAACGGTTTTCGCGAAAATTCTCCCGCGCGTGCTTGCCGAACAGCGCCGCCGCGCCGTAAAAGGGGATGCCGGTCCCCTTGACCCGCACACGCCTGCCGGACGCGGGGGCCGTCGCCGCGCTCAGATTGCCCTCGGACAGCGCGCGTTTTTTTTCATAGGCCGTCTCGGTGGCGACGAGCACGTCCTCATAATAGTCGGGGTTTGAGAACAGGAGATAGACGATCAGGCCGATCCCCAGCAGCAGGTTTGCGCCAAAATACAGCAGCCCGGCGCCTGTGGCGCCCGATAAAAATGCGCTCACGCCCGCCGCCGTCCAGCCCGCCACGGGGATGAAGGTCAAAAACGGGGATTGGATCGCGGCCTCCGCGGCGGCAAGGACGTCCCGCGTCTGCAAATACGACGCCGCGGCAAAGACCGCGAGCGGCAGAAACGGCAGCGCGGCCAGCAGCTTTACGAGCCTTTTACGCCCGGGCCTGCCATTGGTCGCGCTGTAAATCAACAGGGAGAGGATCAAAAGGACCACCACACTCAGAACAAAACCGGCCAGCGTCAGCAGCACGCCGCCGTAGCGAATGCCGAAGTTGGCGAGGGAGTTCGCCTGAAACAGGATAAAAAAGCCCGCGAAAAACGCCGATTTTGCCATGCGGGCGACGCCGTATACGAGAATCCGCCGCGGGTCGACGGGCGATACAAACAGCAGGTTTACGTCGCTCATCTCAAAAATCGCGTCGCCGCCCGACATGCCCTTGACGACCGCGAGGACCACGAACAGGACGATATATAAAAACAAAATGCCCGTAAACCAGAAAAGCGGCGCGGAAGCGGACGCGCGCAGGGACGGAAAGAAGGACATCACAATGACGCCCGCGATGACCGCCAGCGCCAACAGATAGAGCGCCAGCTTACCCGGCTTGCGGAGCAGCTCTTTGAGGCTGTTTTTGACGCTTTTTCGGACGATGTAAAAAAGCGCGGTCATACGCCCTCGCCCCCCTCGCCCGTGGAATCCGCCTTGTCCGTGGAATTTCCTCCGCCTGTGGAATCCCCCTCGGTGATCGAAAAATAGATGTCCTCCAGCGTTTTGCCCGGCGGCAGACCCTCCCGGCGGCAGACCGCGGCGACCTTGCCGCCGTTCAGGATATACGTCGTGTCCCAGTCCCCCTCGACGCTCTCGATCATATGGGTACTCACGAGCAGCGCGCGGCCCCCGCTTTTCAGATCGCGCATGGCCGCTTTCAGCTCCCGGATGCCGTGCGGGTCCAGACCCACGAGCGGTTCGTCCATAATCACCGCCTTGGGCCGCGGAAGGAGCGCGCAGCAGACGCTGACCTTCTGCTGCATCCCTTTGGACAGCTCCTTGCCCAGCTTGTCCGCCTTATCCCAGAGCTCGAATTGCCGCAAAAGCCCCTCCGCGTCCGCCCGCCACTCGCTCAGCCTGTAGGCTTTTGCGATGAACTCCAAATGCTCAAAAACGGTCAGCATAGGGTAGAGCGCCGGGAACTCCGGCACATAGCCAAGGAGCCGCTTGGCGTCGACGGTATGGTTGTCAAAGCCGCCGATCGTGACGCCGCCCTCAAAGCGCAAAAGCCCGCAGACGGACTTGATCAGGGTGGACTTCCCCGCGCCGTTCGGCCCCAGCAGCACCGTCATTTCGCCCGCGGCGGCGGTGAGGGAAATATTGTCGTTCGCGAGCGTTTTACCGTAACGCTTGGATATGTTCAACGCGTCTATCATAAATAGGACCAGTCCTTTCTGCGCGATCTTCCGAAAAGCGGAGGATATAACGGCGGCCGGGGCGTTTTAGTTCCGCCGCGGCGGGTCAGAGATTCGTCGGAGACTCGTCAGAGGCCCAACGCGGCGGGTCAGAGGCTTATCAGAGGCTCGTCAGCAGGATTTGACCGCGGCCGGTCAGCAAATACGGACCGAGCCCCGCCGGAATGTAGACGCAGCAGCCCTTAGGGACAGACAGCGCGGCGGGGGGCGCGGCCGCGGCGGCAAATGCTGCGGTCTCGGGCGTGTCCGCGGCAGGCGCGGGCTCCCATGTCAGCGTGAACGCGCCGTCGACAGCAAGCAGCGCGTGAAAGCTGTCGGGCGGGCAGTCGAGGCGCGCCTCGCCGTCAATGTCCAAGCGCCGCAGCGTAAAATACGGCCAGTCGGTCAACGTTGCGACGGTATAGCCGTCTCCGCGGCAAGCGGGCGCGGCGGCGCCGTTGGCCGCCCGCAGGCCGGAATCAATGACGTCGGCCGCCCGGTCGATGTGGAGCGGGCGGGGCTTGCCGTCCGCCCCGACGCGTCCGTAGTCGTACACGCGGTATGTCACGTTGGAATTTTGCTGTACCTCCGCGATCAA
>JAITSR010000218.1 GCA_031287655.1 Clostridiales bacterium | reverse complement strand
GGCTGCGAAGCAGCCGCCGAAGGGAACCATAGGGTTCCATAGCGGGGAGCGAGCGGACTGCGAGCGACGCTTGACCTCGGCGGCTTTTTTCTGATATGCTCTCGGTGCATCTATAAATTCACAATTAAAAATTATGAATCGCATATTGTGCATTGTGAACTATGAATTGTACAATGTGTATTATCAATTGTGAATCGTACACTATGCATTGTGAATTATAAAATAGAAAGGAATGGTCGTCGAAATGAAAAAGGCGCCTATTACCAACGGGGACGGCGAAATCAGCGCGCTTTACGCGTCTAAGATGGTCCCCGCTTACGCCAAAATGGACGAATCGGAAAAAGCGGCGTACCGGCGAAATCAGCTTCTGCGGATTGTCCGTTACGCGAAGGCGCACAGCCCCCTTTACGCTGACTTATACGCCGGGCTGGATGACGATTTTAAACTCAGCGACTTGCCTGTGACGACAAAGAATGAACTGAAGGAACGCTTTGACGATTGGGTGACTGACAGGTCTGTTACGATGGACGGGATTATGGAGTACATAAAGGACCAGAACAACAACGGGAAGCTGTTTTTGGGCAAATACTTGGTCTTTCGGACTTCGGGTTCCACCGGGTCGCCCGCCGTGACCCTGTATGACAGGGGCATGATCCATGTGTCGAACGCGCTCGACTGGGAGCGCGGCTTTCCGACCTTGCAGGTCAGGAATCAGTATTTTCGGCGCCGCTGCAAGTTCGCCACTGTCTGCGCGAACCCCGGCTTTAATTTAGGCAGCGGGATGCTGATCTACGGAAAGAGCGTGAATATTATCAAACGGTTCGGCTCAAAGCTGTTCGACATCTTTGACCCCTTGCCGGAGCTGGTGGCGGAGCTGAACCGCTTTTCACCCGCGATGTTCAGCGGCTACCCTTCGGCGATGACCGTTCTGGCAAAGGAGCAGCTCGCGGGCAGGCTGCACATCTCACCGCTGCTCGTCGTATCGTGCGGCGAATATTTATCCGACGATTCAAAAAAAACCTTAGAGGCCGCCTTTGGCCGCCGCCCGATCAACGCCTATTTGAGCACGGAGAGCGGTTCCGTCGCAAGCGAGTGCCCTTTCGGCCATATGCACGTCAATGACGACTGGGTTGTGATGGAGCCGGTCGACCGTGAAAACAGGCCCGTCGCGACAGGCCGCGCGGACAAATGGCTTTTGACGACGATGGGCAACTTTATTCAGCCATACATACGGTATGAGGTGACCGACCGGATCGTGTACCACGACGAGGGCTGCCCATGCGGGCGGACTTCCCCGTGGGTCGAGGTGGAGGGGCGCACGGATGACACGCTCCGGTTCCGCGGCAAAGACGGCGAGGTCGAGATCATCCCGTGGCTGATCTATATCGTGCTCACTAATATGCCGGAGGTGAGGTCGTTTCAGGCGCTCTTGCACGATGAAAACCGGTTGGAGCTCCGGATCGCGGCGGACGACAGGGTAAGCACTTTTGAGAAGGCAAAGGCGGTCGTTGACGAGACGCTGGCAAAACACGGCGTCCGGGCACATATTTATCTGTCCGACACGCCTCCCGGCCCGGACAAAAGCGGAAAATTCATCCATGTGCGCAACGCGCTCAAAAGTGAACCACAGCCATGACACTGCATAGAGTGATTACGAAAATGAGGAGTTCGGAATGGGGAAATCGGAATTGTACATTGTGAATGAGGTATTGCACGTTACGAATTGAGAATTCCGAATTTCGAATTCCGAATTCCGAATTAGAAAGGGATGGTCATCGAAATGAAAAAAGCGCCTATTACCAACGGGGACGGCGAAATCAGCGCGCTTTTCGCGTCTAAGATGGTTCCCGCATACGCCGCGATGGACGAATCCGCAAAAGCTGCGTATCGGCGAAAACAACTTCAACGAATTGTTCGTTACGCGAAGGCGCACAGCCCGCTTTTTGCCGACTTATATGCCGGGCTGGACGACGATTTTAAGCTCAGTGATTTGCCTGTGACGACAAAGAATGAGTTGAAGGAGCGCTTTGACGATTGGGTGACGGACAGGACTGTTACGCTGGACGGAGTCTTGGGCTTCATGAAGGACCTCGACAACAACGGAAAACTTTTTCTGGGCAAGTATCTGGCTTTTCGGACCTCGGGTTCCACCGGGTCGCCCGCCGTGGTTCTGTATGACAAGGGCACGATCCATGTGACGGACGCGATCAACTGGGAGCGCAACTTTCCGACTTTGCAAGACAGGAATAATTATTTCATACGCGGCTGCAAGTCCGCGTCTCTCTGCTGCACCCCGGGCTTTAATTTAGGCAGCGGGACGCTGATCTACGGACAGAGCGTGAACATTATCAGACGGTTCGGCTCAAAGTTGTTCGGCATCTTTACCCCCCTGCCGGAGCTGGTGAAGGGGCTGAACCGCTTTTCGCCCGCCATGTTAACCGGCTACCCCTCGGTGATGTCCGATCTGGCAAAGGAGCAGCTCGCGGGCAGAATGCACATCTCGCCGGTGCTCGTCGTATCGTGCGGCGAATATTTACCCGATAGTTCAAAAGAAATAATAAAGGCCGCCTTTGGACGCCGCGTAATCAACAGTTATGTGAGTACGGAGAGCGGACCCGCCGCCAACGAGTGTCCTTTCGGTCGTATGCACGTCAATGACGACTGGATTGTGATGGAGCCGGTCGACAGTGAAAACAAGCCTGTCGCGCGCGGCAGGGCGGACAAATGGCTTTTGACGAATATGAGCAACTTTATTCAGCCGATCATACGGTATGAGATGACCGACCGGATCATATACCACGACGAAGGCTGCCCATGCGGGCGGACGACCCCGTGGGTCGAGGTGGAGGGGCGCACGAATGACATACTCCGATTCCGCGGCGAAGACGGCGAGGTTGCGATCATCCCGCTGCTGATTTATACTTTTCTCAATAATATTTTGGATGCGAAGTCGTTTCAGGCAATCCTGCACGATGAGAACCGATTGGAGATCAGGATCGAGGCGGATGACATGGCACGCACTTTTGAAAAGGTGAAGAAAGACATCGGCGAATTTCTGGCCAAAAAAGGCGTCCGGGCGCACATCTATCTGTCCGACTTGCCGCCCGGCCCGGACAAAAGCGGAAAATTCTTTCATGTGCGCAACGCGCCCAAAAGCGAACCACAGCCATGACGCGCATAGAGTGATTACGAAAATGAGGAATTCGGAATGGGGAATTCGGAATTGTGCATTGTGAATGAGGTATTGCACGTTACGAATTGAGAATTCCGAATTCCGAATTCCGAATTAGAAAGGGCTGGTAATCGAAATGAAAAATGCGCCTATAACGAACGGGGACGGCGAAATCAGCGCGCTTTACGCGTCTAAGATGGTACCCGCATATACCGCGATGGACGAATCCGCAAGAGCGGCGTACCGGCGAAAACAGCTTCTACGAATTGTTCGTTACGCAAAGACTCACAGCCCGCTTTTCGCTGACTTATATGCCGGACTGGACGACGATTTTAAGCTCAGCGACTTGCCCATGACGGCAAAGGCCGGGCTGATGGAGCGCTTTGAGGATTGGGTGACGGACAGGACGGTTACGTTGGACGGAGTTCAGGAGTTCATGAAGAACCTCAGCAACAACGGGAAGCTGTTTTTGGGCAAGTATCTGGTTTTTCGGACTTCGGGTTCCACCGGGGCGCCCGCCGTGATTCTGTATGACAAGGGTATGATCCATGTGACGGACGCGATCAGCTGGGAACGCAGCTATCCAACCTTGCTGGACAGGAATAATTTTTTTATGCGCCGCTGCAAGTCCGCGGCTGTCTGCGCCGATCCGGGCTTTAATTTGGGCAGCGGGATGCTGATCTACGGAAAGAGCGTGAACATTTTCAAACGGTTCGGCTCAAGGCTGTTCGACATCTTTGACCCCATACCGGAGCTGGTGGCGGGGCTGAACCGCTTTCAACCCGCCATGTTCGGCGGCTATCCATCGGCGATGACCACTCTGGCAAAGGAGCAACTCGCGGGCAGGCTGCACATCTCACCGCTGCTCGTCATATCGTGCGGCGAATATTTATCCGCTAATATGAAAGAAACCTTAGAGGCCGCCTTTGGCCGCCGCACGATCAACACTTATTTGTGTACGGAGAGCGGGGCAGTCGCCAACGAGTGCCCTTTCGGCCATATGCACATCCATGACGACTGGATTGTGATGGAGCCGGTTGACAGCGAAAACAGGCCCGTCGCGAGAGGCCGCGCGGACAAATGGCTTTTGACGACAATGTGCAACTTTATTCAGCCGATCATACGGTATGAGGTGACCGACCGGATTGTGTACCACGACGAGGGCTGCCCATGCGGGCGGACGACCCCGTGGGTCGAGGTGGAGGGGCGCACGAGTGACGCGCTCCGGTTCCGCGGTGAAAACGGCGAGGTCGAGATCATACCGTCGCTGATCTATATTTTGCTTGATAATATTTCGGAGGCGAGGTTGTTTCAGGCGATCCTGCACGATGAGAACAAGTTGGAGATCAGGCTCGTGGCGAACGACAGGGAACGCACTTTTGAAAAGGCGAAGGCGTCGATCGGCGAGTATCTGGCCAAAAACGGCATCCGGGCGCACATCTATCTGTCCGACGTGCCACCCGGCCCGGACAAAAGCGGAAAATTCATACATGTGCGCAACGCGCCCAAAGCATAACACATAACATAAGAGGAAGACCTTGGAAGTTTTTGAGAGTTGGTATATAATATAAACAGATCAAAGAAAAAGGAGCGGCGAGTGCGGAACGATCTGCTCCGCCGATAGCAGCAGAGGGGTGGTTGATGTGCTGAGTATCAATGCAATCGCCGACAGAGCAAAACCTATCGCCGAGAGATACAATGTAAAGCGGCTGGAGTTGTTCGGATCGTATGCCAGCGGAACAGCGACCGAAAGTTCCGACGCCGATTTCCTTGTACAGTTTTCAGTGCCGGTTCCGTCAATTTTTAAGGTTATGGGTTTCCGCGAGGAACTTTCCCGCAGTCTTGGATTGCCTGTCGATGTTGTGACCCTGCCGCTCGTTCGCCCTGAAAAGCTGCGGATCCCCCGCACGGAGCGCATAATATAATAATATGAATGAACGTGATAAAGCGCACATTGAGCGTATTGCAGACGAGGTTAATTTCATATGCGGCGTTACATCAAAAGCAGCAAAAGAACAATTTTTGCATGATGATATTTTACAGCACGCTCTGTGTATGTCGCTTGTGACAATCGGCGAATGTGCGAATCATCTGTCGGAGGATTTCAAAACGAAATATCCGCAGCTTAATTGGGTTCAAATAATCGCCGTCAGAAATATTGCCGCACATGGTTACTGGCAGCTTGATATGACGCAGATTTGGCAAGCTGTTGAGGAAGATATTCCTCTGCTCAAAGCGTTTGTGGACAAGTTGATTACAAATCAGTAATGGTCAGGTCCTCCGATGTTGACAGCGCAATTGTAAACCATTATAATTATTTTGGTTCACAATTGCGCTTTCATCGGAGGACTATTTTTATGAAAAGAACGTTCACCACACAGGAGCTTGTCTTGACGGGGGTATTTACAGCCGTGATGACAGTGCTCGCGCAGATTTCGATCCCGATCACACCGGGAGTACCGCTCACGCTTTCTGTATTCGCGGTATTCCTCGCATCCTCAATGCTCCCGCTCAAATGCGCCGTCGCGGTGCAGCTCGTCTATGTCCTGCTCGGCGTGGCCGGTCTCCCGGTATTCGCGGGGTTCTCTGGCGGCTTCGCGGTCGCTTTTGGCCCGACGGGCGGATACATTCTCTCGTATATTTTCATGGCGTGGATCATCGGCGGCCTTGCCTCGCGTTTTGACAAGACGGTTGCCACCACTGTCGCCGCCCCGCGCGGCGGCAGCGGCGATGGCGGCGGCAGAGGTGGTTTTTGGAGCCTGAACGCCACGATCTGCGGCCGCTATGCCGCCTCCTATCTGCTCGCGCTCGCCGTGTGTTATCTGTTCGGCTCCCTGTGGCTGATGATCTACATGCGCACGGACTTTATAAGCGTGCTCGGCTTTGCGGCGCTGCCGTTTCTCCCGTTTGACCTATTGAAAGCCGCGTTCTGCGCGCTGCTCGTGCCGAGCCTGAAAAGCCGCCTTGTCGCCGCGCTGCCGCGTTAGTACCCGCAAGCCGTTCTCCTATGTTGCCCCATACCGCAATAGTCAATGGAGAGTGCGGTGAAAAAGTACATTCCCCTCTCCTGTCAGTTCGAGGACGCGCCTTGCGTGGCGGATCGTCGTGAGACGATGCGCGATCACGATTGTCGTCCTGTTTTCTGAGAGCTGCCTCATCGCCTCCTGTACAAGACGCTCGCTCTCGTCGTCGAGCGCGCTCGTCGCCTCGTCAAAGATCAAAATCGGCGGGCTCGCAAGCAGCACCCGCGCGATCGAAATCCGTTGGCGCTGCCCGCCCGAAAGGCGCACGCCGCGCTGCCCGACGTCCGCGTCATAGCCGCCAGGCAGACGTCTGATAAATTCATCGGCATACGCGCGTTTCGCGGCCTCCACGACCTCCGCGTCCGTCGCGCCAGGGCGTCCGTAGCGGATATTTTCGCGCACGCTCCCGGAAAACAGATAGACATCCTGCTGCACGACGCCGAT
>JAITSR010000214.1 GCA_031287655.1 Clostridiales bacterium | reverse complement strand
CGCGTTTTTGGTACTTTTTCCGCGGTGAAAAAGTACACCCCTCATTTTGCAAATTCCGTCACCCTTGTCTCCCGGATCAAGTGGACCTTGATCTGCCCCGGGAACTCGAGTTCCTCCTGAATCTTTGCCGCGATCTCCCGCGCCTTCAATACCATGCCGTCGTCCGAGACGTTTTCCGGGTTCACGATGATTCGGACCTCGCGGCCCGCCTGAATCGCGTAAGACTTTTCGATCCCCGCGAACGAGTTTGCGATCTCCTCGAGCTTTTCGATCCGCTTGATGTAGGACTCGATCGTCTCGCGCCGCGCGCCCGGCCTCGCCGCCGAAATAGCGTCGGCCGCCTGCACGAGTACCGCGATGATCGAGGTCGGCTCGACGTCGCCATGATGCGACATAATCGAGTTGATTACCTCCGGAGGCTCCTTGTAGCGCTTCGCGACCTCCGCGCCCAGTTCAATGTGCGAGCCCTCGTTCTCATGATCCAGCGCCTTGCCGATGTCGTGCAACAGCCCGCAGCGCTTCGCGAGCGTAATGTCGAGGCCGAGCTCCGCGGCCATCAGCCCCGTGAGCCTGCATACCTCGGTCGAGTGCATCAGCACGTTCTGTCCATAGCTGGTCCTGTACCGCAGCTTGCCGAGCAGCTTTACAAGTTCAGGATGCAGACCGTGGACGCCTGTGTCAAACGTCGCCTGATCGCCGGTCTGCCGGATTTTATTGTCGACCTCTTTGCGCGCCTTTTCAACCATTTCCTCAATGCGCGCCGGATGGATCCGCCCGTCGATAATCAATTTTTCCAAGGCGATCCGCGCAACCTCGCGCCGGATCGGGTCAAAGCCGGACAGAATGACCGCCTCGGGTGTGTCGTCTATGATGAACTCGATCCCCGTAAGCGTCTCGAGCGCCCGGATATTTCTGCCTTCGCGGCCGATGATCCGGCCCTTCATTTCGTCGTTCGGCAGCGGCACGACGGAGACCGTGATCTCCGCGACATGATCCGCCGCGCACTTTTGAATGGAGCTTGCGATGATCTCCTTCGCCTTCCGTTCGGATTCCTCGCGCGCGCGCGCCTCATTTTCTTTGATGAGGATCGCCATCTCGTGCTGGACCTCCGACTCGACGTTCTTTAAGAGATACGCCTTCGCGTCGTCCAACGACAGCCCGGAAATCCGCTCAAGCTCCGACATCTGCCGCTGCAGGACCTCGTTCGCCTTGTCATACGAGGCTTGCGCTTCCTTCACTTTGCCGCTCAGGGCCTCGTCCTTTTGCTCGAGGGCCTCGATCTTGCGGTCGACGCTCTCCTCTTTTTGCAGAATACGCCTTTCCAACCGCTGGACTTCGACACGCCGGTCCTTGATGTCCCTCTCCAGTTCTACCCTGCTTTTGTGTATTTCCTCTTTTGCCTGCAAAAGCGCTTCGCGTTTTTTGTTCTCGGCCTGCTTCATGCCTTCGGCCACGAGACGCTGCGATTCCTGCTCCGCGCTTCCGATCTCCGCTTCCGCAATTTTTCTTCTATGGTTAATTCCATTACGGAATGTTATAAACGAAGAAATAACAGCAACTGCGATTCCGATCGCCAGACCTATAAAAACTTCCTGCAAAATTCACACCTCCTTGTAGGAACTGTTCAACAGTTCCATATGAAATTTTCAATGAACATATACACAATATCAAATGGAAACGCTAATAAAAAGAAGGTCAGACTTCGGCAGGCCTGACTTTTCTCACAATTAACACTCTAATTTTATTCTTTTTTGACGGGACTGTCAAGAAAATTTGTTCTTTGCCATTATGAGGCCGACGTCGATTGCGTCGACGAGGCTTTCTTCGTTCGCGCGCCCTTCCCCCGCCTTGCCGAACGCCGTTCCGTGGTCGACGGACGAGCGAATGATCGGAAGTCCGATCGTGCAGTTGACGCCGCTGACCGAGGAATAGCGGTTTGTTGCGAGGTCGAGCTTAAAACCGGAGAGCTTCAGCGGGATATGCCCCTGATCATGGTACATCGCGACGACGACGTCATATTGTCCGGCCTGCGCCTTCACAAAAACGGTGTCCGGCGGCACGGGGCCGTCCGCGTCGATGCCCTCGGCCTTGGCTGCGAGGATCGCCGGAATGATCGCGCGCTCCTCCTCCCAGCCGAACAGGCCGTTTTCCGAACAATGTGCGTTCAGGCCCGCGACGCCGATCCGCGGCGACGAAAAGCCGAGCAGGCCGAGCCCCTCGCGGGCGAGCCGGATCACCGTAAGGACGCGCTCTTTTGTGATGCGGTCGCAAGCGTCGCGCATCGAGCAGTGCGTCGTCACATGGATCACGCGCAAGGACGCGCTCATCAGCAGCATCGCGTAGTCCTTTGTGTGCGTGTAGTCCGCAAAAATTTCGGTGTGGCCGCTGTAATGGTGGCCCGCCTCGTTGATCGCCTCTTTGTTGATCGGCCCGGTCACGACCGCGTGGAGCTTTTTTTCCATCGCAAGCTCAATACCGCGGACGACATATTGGAACGAAGCCTCGCCGCACAGCTTTTGCACCTTTTTATATACAAAACTGCCGGGGGCAAGATATGCCATGTCAATGTAGTCGAGAGTGCCGGGTTCTCCGGAGGCCCGGCTCACGTCGTCGATTTTATGGAGCGTAAGCCGCGTGCCGGAAAATTCATTCGCCTCGAGCAGCGCCTGCCGGTCGCCGATGACGACCGGGACGCACTTTTCATAAATATCCCTGTGGAGC
Organism: Clostridiales bacterium; assembly: GCA_031287655.1. Taxonomy (GTDB): domain Bacteria; phylum Bacillota; class Clostridia; order WRLR01; family WRLR01; genus JAITSR01. The sequence goes on along the minus strand of JAITSR010000214.1, from coordinate 2,186 downwards.
GCGAGCGCCTTGACCGCGATCTCGCCGCCGATCCCCGCCGGATCGCCCATCGTGATGCCAATGACCGGTTTCATAAGGTCCCCCTTCGGGACACCGAAAGCGGCGTCCCACTTCATACTATATATATGTTTATTCGGAAACTCAGACGTCTTGTGACGGCTCGGTTTGGCGGCCTAGCCGCCAAACCTTCCCCCCACTCGTCGCCCTCATTTCCTCTAAACCGCTCTGCGCATATCGTCGCGCGAAAATGCGATTTCCTCGCGACTCCGTGCGCGTAGCGCACGCTCGCTACCTCATCCGGTGGCGCGTGAGTGTATTCGGATTACAGACTTTCCGAATACACTCGCTATATGTTTATTCGGAAGCTCGGACGACTTGTGACGGCTCGATTTCGGTATGTTTAAACTGCATATTGTAGAGCCGGGCATACGCGCCGCCCCGCCGGAGCAAATCCTCGTGGCGGCCTTCCTCCTCGATCCCGTCGCTCGTCAGCACGACGATCCGCTCCGCGTTCCGGATCGTGGACAGCCTGTGCGCGATCACAAAGGTCGTCCGATTCGCGGCGAGCCGCTCAAAGCTGTCCTGCACAACCCTCTCCGACTCGTTGTCGAGCGAGGAGGTCGCCTCGTCAAAGATCAAAATGCGCGGGTTCTTTAAAAATACGCGCGCGATACTGATCCGCTGCTTTTGCCCGCCCGAGAGCTTGACGCCGCGCTGCCCGATGTCGGTGTCGTAGCCGTCCGGCAGACTCATGATAAATTCGTGGGCGTTCGCGTTCTTCGCGGCCGCGAGAATCTCGTCCTCCGTCGCGCCGGGCTTGCCATAGCGGATATTGTCGCGCACATTTCCCGTGAACAGGTACACGTCCTGCTGGACGATCCCGATGTTCTCGCGCAGGGAGCGCACCGTCGCCGCGCGGACGTCGATCCCGTCGATTTTTACGGCGCCCTCCGTCGTGTCGTAAAAACGCGGGATCAGGCTGCAAAGCGTCGTCTTGCCGACGCCGGACGAGCCGACGAGCGCGACATATTCACCCGCGCGCGCCGTAAAGTTGATGTTGGATAAAATGGGTTCCGTCCCGGGCGCGTAGCGGAAGCCGACGTCGTGAAACGTGATCTCGCCGCGCACCTCTCCGAGCGGTTTTGCGCCGGGGGCGTCCGCGATGTCCGGCTCGACCGCGAGAATCTCCAAAAAGCGTTCAAAACCCGTCGCGCCGTTCTGAAACTGTTCGGTAAAGTTGATAAAGCGCCGCACAGGCTCGATCAGGAGATTGATATAGAGCAAAAACGTGATCAGACCGGGCAGCCCGAAGGCCCCGCCGCGAATGAACAGCGCGCCCGCGATCACGACGAGGAAGTTGATCCCGCTGACAAACGCGCCGAGCCCCGTGTGGAATTTTGCCATCGTGTGGTAGCTGTCCCGCTTGCTGTCGACAAAACGCGCGTTGCCCGCCCGGAACTTTTCAATCTCGACGCCCTCGTTCGCGAAGGACTTCACCGCGCGGACGCCGGAGAGACTGTCCTCTATCTGCGCGTTGATGTCCGCGATCCGCTGGCGGTTGCGCATGAACGCGGCCTTCATCTTTTTGCTGTAATGGAGCGCGAACAGGGCCATCAGCGGGACGAGCGCGAAGATCACGAGCGTGAGCCGCCAGTTGACCGAAAGCAGAATCACAAACGCGCCGACGAACTTGACGACGGACAGGATCACGTCCTCCGGCCCGTGATGGGCGAGCTCCGTGATGTCGAACAGGTCGGTCGTGATACGCGACATCAGCTGCCCGGTCTTTTGGTTGTCATAGTAGGAGAAGCTCAGCCGCTGGAGATGGGCAAAGAGGTCGTTGCGCATGTTAAATTCCATCTTTGCGCCCATGACATGGCCCTGATATGTGATATAGAAGTTGCACGCGTATTCGACGACAATCAGCGCGCCGAGGATCGCGGCGGTCCGGAGGACGACGTCGAGATCGACTCCGGCGGCGGAGATTGCGTCGCGCGTGATCCGGTTCACGAGCAACGGATACGAGAGCGCGGCGCCCGCCGCAACGAACGCGCAAAAAAGGTCGAGGAACAGGATATTTTTGTAATTGCTGTAATACGCCAAAAATCTCCGCAGTTTATGGAAGCGCTTGCCATCTGTTTTCATAGCCAATATCTTACCCCAGAACAGCCGCGCCGTCAAATCCC
>JAITSR010000188.1 GCA_031287655.1 Clostridiales bacterium | reverse complement strand
CCGGACAAAAAGGCGAGCCCGACCGAGGCCGGGACCGCAAAGTAGAGGATCAGACGGAGCACCGCATCAAAAGCGCCGCGAAAGCCGCCGTCGTCCCCCGTCGCGTGGAGCGCGGCCATTTTGGGGAAGTACACCGCGAGCGTCGAGAGGATAAAGAGCTGCGCCGCCGTAAACGCGAGCGTCTGCATGTTCGCGATCGTGATCACGCCGCCGTCAAAACCGGCCGCGAACGTGCTGTTGACGAACATATTGAGTTGATAGGAGGACGACGAGACGAGCACAGGCAGCGCGAGCCTGCCCGCCAGCCGCACATCCCCGTCCGCGAGGTTGAGCGACGGCCTGAACCGGTAGCCGAGTCCGCCCCTCCGCGCGGCGACGGGCGGCACGAGGACGACGGCCTGCAGCGCGAGTCCGAAAAACGTCGCGACGAGCAGCCCTCGAATCCCAAACCGCCCGGCGAGCAGCGTGACATATAAAATCACCGAGAGCCCGCTAAAGGCGCTCACGATCGCGGGCAGCACAAAGCGCCCGTTGGATTGCAGGACGCCTTGGAGGACATAGTTCACCGCGTGAAAAATCATCACGGGGAACATCAGCCTGAGCGCGAACAGCGCGAGCCCGCGGGCTCCGTCCGCGTCAAAACGTCCGACAAGCCCCGTGATCAGCGGCGAGATGAAGATGCCGAGCAGTGCGACGGCCGCCGCGAGAATCAGGGAGATCGAGAGAATGTTGTTGATAAAATCACGCGCGCGCCCGCGCTCCCCCGCCGCGAGCCGACCCGCGTATATCGGAATCACAACGGTTACGAGCGCGCTCCCAAGGCATGTGAATACGAGGTTCGGCAGGTTCACGGCATAGGAATAGATGTCCGTCTCGAGCGTATAGCCGAACCACGACGTGTAGAGGATGCTCCCGACGAGGGACAGGCCGCGCGCGAGCGTCGAGAGCAGCATCACGAGCCCGACGCTCTTTGCGGTCCGATTGTTATCCAAGTTGTTCTTTCAGCACCCGCGAAAGGCCCGGGTCGTCCAGCGTCGCAAAATAGTCCCCGGGCGTTTCCGCGCGCCGGATCAGCTCAAAACTGCCGTCGCAGCGCAGCAAGACCTCCGCGGAGCGCAGCTTCCCGTTGTAGTTATAGCCCATCGAAAAACCGTGCGCGCCCGTGTCGTGAATCCACAAAATATCCCCGATCTCAATCGGCGGGAGCATCCGGTCGATCGCGAATTTGTCGTTGTTTTCGCAGAGCGCGCCCGTGACGTCGTATTTTTGGGTCGGCGCGGCGGACTCCTTGCCCATGACCGTGATGTGGTGATAAGCCTTGTACATCGCGGGGCGCATGAGGTTCGCGGCGCACGCGTCGACGCCGACATACTCTTTATAAATGTGCTTTTTGTGCAGCGCGGTCGTTATCAGCCCGCCGTTCTCGCCGAGCATGAAGCGCCCGAGCTCCGTGAAGATCGCGGTCTCGCCGAGCCCCGCGGGGCGCATAATCTCGTCATAGGCTTTGCGGACCTCGCCGCCGATCTTCATGATGTCCGGCGCGGCCTCGTCCGGGTGATAGGCGATCCCGACGCCCCCCGAAAAGTTCACAAAGCGGATGTCCGCGCCCGTCTCCGCCTTGAGCTCGGCCGCGAGCGAAAACAATACGCGCGCAAGTTCGGGGTAGTAGTCGTCGCCCTTCGTGTTGCTCGCGAGGAACGCGTGGACGCCAAAACGCTTCGCGCCGAGCTTTTGCAGCCGCCGGAAGCCAAGAAACAGCTGCTCCTTCGTAAAGCCGTACTTCGCCTCGCCGGGGTTGTCCATCACCATGTTGCTCGCCGTAAAGACTCCGCCGGGGTTGTAGCGGCAGCAGATCGTCTCGGGAATCCCGCAGATTTCGTTCAGAAAGTCGATATGCGTAAAGTCGTCGAGGTTGATGATCGCTCCGAGTTTGTGCGCAAGCTCGTATTCGCGCCGCGGCGTCACGTTTGAGGAGAACATGATGTCCGATCCCGTGAGCCCGACGGCCTCGCTGAGCAGCAGCTCCGTAAACGAAGAACAGTCCGTGCCGCAGCCTTCTTCCTTTAAGATACGCAGGATCGCCGGGTTCGGGTTCGCCTTGACCGCGAAGTATTCCTTAAAACCCGGATTCCACGCGAACGCCTCCTTTAGGCGGCGCGCCTGCTCGCGGATCCCGCGCTCGTCGTAGAGGTGGAACGGCGTCGGACAGCGCCGGATGATCTCATCGAGCTTGGCCTTGTCCGCAAACGTATGCTTGATGTCGGCGGCGCACCGCTCCCCCTGATTTGCCCGACTCCCCGGACTTAGTTGCCCCACCTGATTTGCCGGACTCCCCTGACTTTGCGGAGTCCCTTGGTTTTGTGGATTTCCCTGACTCATCGTTTACCATTCCTTTTTATGTTTGTTTTTCGCTTGCGGAAAGATAGATTCGGAACACGGCGCTCATCGTCGCCGTGACAAAATCGAGCGGGATCGGAGCGGGCTGACCCTTTGCGAGGCGGCGGTAAAAGTCCTCAATGCACCGCGCGTGTCCGTTGCCCCAATAGTCCTTGCCGAGCGCGTCAGATTCCTCAAAGTGTTTATGCTCGACGCGGCCGTCGTGAAAGAATGTCGTGGCGTCGCTGTTTTCGAGCCGGATCATCCGGTCCTCGCAAAGGATTTCGATCATCACGGGCGAATTTGTGCAATAGGCCGTCGACGCGTAAAAGAGCGCGACGCAGCCCTGTTCAAATTTGAGACGGGCCTCGACCGTGTCCTCGACTTCAATGACATCTTTTAAATGGTGATTCGCGATCGTCGCGTCGACCATGATCGGGCAGCCGAGCAAATAGACCAGAAGGTCGAGCGTGTGGATCGTCTGATTCATCAGCGCGCCGCCGCCCTCCGTCGCGAGTTTTCCGCGCCAGTCGTTCTCCGTGTAATACGCCCCGTCGCGCGACCATGTGACAAAGGCCCGCGCGCCAAGCGGTACGCGGTTCATAAGCAGCTCGCGGACATACTGCACGTTCGGGTTGTATCGGTTCTGAAAGCAGACGCCGACCGTCGCCCCGCGCGTCCCGTTGAGCAGGTCCTGAAAGGATTCCTCGGAGATTGCGGGGGGCTTTTCCATAAAAACCGCGCAGCCGCGCTTTGCCGCCTCGATCGTCATCGGGACGTGCAAATAGTGCGGCGTGCAGATATGGACGACGTCGGGCCGCTCTTTTTCGAGCATTTCCGAATAGTCGGTATAGAATGTCGCGGCTTTTGCGCCGCCG
>JAITSR010000018.1 GCA_031287655.1 Clostridiales bacterium | reverse complement strand
GGCGTGGCGGGGCAAATAAAAGAGGCGGCAGTGGCGGCCGCAGCCGCAGGAGGCGGCGGCATGAATAGCGGCGACGCAAACGGCGGCGTGGTTGTGAACATCGGCGGCTTGGGCGGCGGAAACGGGGTCGGCGGCGGCTATGAGGGCAATGTGCCGTTCCCGCCGGGCGCGACGGCGGGCTGCTTTAGCCGCTACAGCGGGCGGCTCTATGTCAAATATCAGCCGCAAATCCGGCACGACGGGTCGATCATCGGCGCAGAGGCGCTTTTGCGCTGGGATCATGAGCAGTTCGGCCAGATCATCCCGCCTGTCCTCGTCACGATCGCCGAGGAATCGGGGTACATCCATCTGCTCGGCAAGTTCGTGTTCGCGTCTGCGTTTGCGGTTCTGCGGGAGCTGCAATTGCTTGGCCTTGAGGACTTTATCATGTCCGTCAACATCACGCCGGGCCAGCTCGACAATCCGAACCTCGCGACGGAGACCGCGGAGATCGCGCGCGCATATGGCGTGAGCCCGACGAGCATCGAGATTGAGATCACGGAGCAGGCCGCCCTCGGCGGCGGGCCGCGCTTAAAAGTGCTGGATTCCCTGCATAAACAGGGTTTCCGGCTCTCTATGGACGACTTCGGGATGGGACACAGCTCACTGATTTACTTGAAGGAATTTAATCTGAACACAATCAAGCTCGACGGCTCACTGAGCCGGGAGGTCGAGTCAAATCCGACCTGCTGCGAGATCATCACATCGATCGTTCAACTCGCAAAGTCGGTGGAGCTCGACGTAATCGCGGAGTTTGTCGAGACGGAGCCGCAAAAAGAGATACTGTGGTCCCTTGGCTGCGACCACTATCAGGGCTATTTGTACAGTCCCGCGCTCTCATTTAACGAATTTGTGGGATATTGCAGGGCGAACGGCTATATAAAATCTTAGCGCGATCGCGCGTGTTCTTCGAGCCGCTCACGCATGTCCTTCGAGCTGTTCGCTCATGTATTTGATTCGGTTTTTCTCATTGCAGCAGATGCTCGACCAGCGTTTTTGCGCCGATCAAAATTAAAACGAAGCCCCCCAAAAGCTCCGCCCGAGCGCGGAAGCGCGACCCGAGCGCGTTCCCGATAAACACCCCCGCGACCGAGATACAGAACGTCACACAGCCGATAAAGACGACGCTTACGGATATTCGCACATTCAGGAAGGCGAACGTGACCCCGACGGCGAGCGCGTCGATGCTCGTCGCGACGGCGAGCGGCAGCATCTCCTTCGGCGACAGCGGCCCCTTGGACGACGACGGCTCCGCGGGCGGCGACTGTTCCTTTGGCGGCGTCGACCCCGCGGGCTGCGGCCCGGCCGCAGCCGTCTCGGCGTTTGCGGGCCGCGGGGCAGTCGCGGCGGCTGCGGCGGTCGCTTCCGGGGCCGCCTCCGTGACGGCTGCGGCGGCCGGCTGTTTGCCTTCCGACTTTCGGCCGCCCAGAACCATGCGCGCGCCGATAAAGGCAAGCAACCCGAACGCGACCCAGTGGTCAAACGCGCCGATCCGCGTTGAAAAGCGCGCCCCGAGAAAATACCCCGCGAGCGGCATCAGCGCCTGAAATAGGCCAAAATACAACCCGACGACGAGCGCGCCCCGGACCCGCGCCTTCGGCGCCGCATCCGGCATGGCGAGACCCTTCCCCGCGGCGACCGCAAAGGCGTCCATCGAAAGCCCGACCGCAATCAAAAACAATTCGATCCAACCCATATCGCAATCATCATTCCTTCCGTAAAAGTCAACTCCCCGATTTTAGTCCTCAAAGGCCCCGCTTGTCAACAAGCGCGTCGCTCGCAGTCCGCTCGCTCCCCGCTAGGGAACCCTATGGTGATTCAGCAACCTACGGGTAACATCGGTATCCCACCGGGATACCGATGCCCTTCGGCGGCTGCTTCGCAGCTATGTTGTTTACCCTATTGACATTAGAATGATTTAAGTATATACTGTATATAGTGATATTATCAAAGAGGTGAAGCCTTGAAAATCATAGTATCGAACCGCTCCGGCGTTGCTATATACGAACAAATTAAGGAGCAAATAAAGGCGGCGATATTTTCCGGCGAACTGCGCGAGGACGATATTTTGCCCTCAATTCGCGGACTGGCGCGGGATTTGAAGATAAGCGTTATTACGACAACCCGCGCATACAGCGACTTGGAGCAAGAGGGTTTCGTCGTGAATATGCAGGGCAAGGGATGTTACGTTTTGCCGCGCAACACGGAGCTGGCGAGGGAAAACGCCCTGCACAAGATTGAGGACGGTCTGAACGCCGCGATTGCCGCCGCGAAAGCGGAGAACATGAGTAAAGACGAGGTTATCGAAAGAATCAATCTGCTGTGGGAGGTAGATTATGAATAACATTTTGGAAGTGCGCGAACTTTCCAAGAACTACGGCGCGTTCACATTGAACGGCGTAACTTTTGACGTGCCGCGCGGCTTTATAATGGGTTTTATCGGGCCGAACGGCGCGGGGAAAACCACCGCTATCAAGCTGATTTTGGGTGTGATACAGGGCGATTCCGGCTCTGTCAAGCTGTTCGGAGACGAGAACGCCAACGCGAAAAATCAGAAAATCGGCGTTGTGATGGACGCGCCGCTCTACGTTGACGACTGGGCTGTCCGCGACGTTGAAGCCGCCGTATCGCCGTTCTACCCGAACTGGAACGCCGCAGGCTTCGCCGGGTATCTGAAACGATTTGGACTTGAGGCGAAAAAGAAAGTCAAGGAACTGTCTCGCGGTATGAAAGTCAAACTGCAAATCGCCGTCGCGCTGTCCCACGACGCGCAGCTGCTCATATTGGACGAGCCGACGAGCGGGCTTGACCCGGTGGCGCGCGATGAAATCTGCGACTTGCTCCGCGAGTTTGTGACGGACGAAAACAAGAGCGTTTTCTTCTCCACGCATATCACGTCGGACTTGGAAAAGACCGCCGATTATATCACGTTTATTCTGGGCGGCAATATCGTGTTCACGGGAACAAAAGACGCGCTCACCGAAAAATACTGCCGTGTGACCGGCGGGCTGGATGATATTGACGGCGAACAAAAGAAATTTGTCACCGGGTATCGGGAACACGGCACGGGCTTTGAAGGTATGGCCGAAACTGCGAACGTCGAAAAGCTGCCGTCCGCTGTGCTGTCAGAACCGATAACGCTTGATGAGATCATTATATTTATGTGCAGGGAGGCTAAAGTAAATGACTAAGCTAAAAGCGTTTGTTTGGCTGGACTTCGTTACAGTCAAGCAATATTTTACCGTTAAGAACCTGCTGATTTACGCGGCAATCGCGCTGTATTTGACTGCTACGTCCGGCAACGTGTCCAGCGGTATGGGCGTTGGGTTAATGCTTGGCACGATGTTTGTGAGCCACCCGTTCGCGCTCGGTGAAAAAAGCAATATGGACGCGCTCTACGTTACGCTTTCTGTCAGCAAGAAAAATGTCGTGGCGGGACGTTATTTGTTCACGCTCGCGCTCGACGTGTGCGCGATATTATTCGTATTCGCGCTGTCAGCAATCGGACTGCTCGCGGCGAGAACAATCCGCGTTAATGTGAACGAAACGGATACGCTCGCGGCGATTCTTGCGCTGTCCGCTGTGTTTATCGTCATTCAGGCGGTTCAACTGCCGTTCTTATTCAAATTGGGTTACGCAAAGGCGAGATTTTTCACCTTTGTGCCCTTTGTCGCG
>JAITSR010000404.1 GCA_031287655.1 Clostridiales bacterium | reverse complement strand
GGGGAGATGGTGATCATGATCACCATCTCCCCGCGCAGAAATTCAGTCAAACTCACCCGCCCTTTCTTCGCCGGTTCAGGCTCCGGCGGCACGGGCCAAGGCGGCGGCCCGGGCGCGGGTAAGAGCGGCGGCGGTTCTTCAAACGGCGGATCAACCGGTTACAGGGCCGCGGCGGCGGAGCGGAGCGAGGAACGCGCGCGGCGGCAGATAGACGAGGCCAAGTATTCGGACGCCCGCGCCGCCGCGCTGCGCCGGGACGGCGCGCCGCGGCCAAACGCGGCCGCCGCCGCCGAATCAGGCTTCGGCGGCCCGGAGGCGGGTGTGTACGGCGCAGCCGAAGCCCGGGCGTCGGTCGGAGGTCTCAATTCCGGCGGCTTTTGGGGTGATCGGGCCGGAGGCCCCGCCTCGTTGGCGGGGAGCGGCGCGGCAGACGGCGCTCCCGATCGCGGCTTCTCGCCATTCGGGGGCGTCGCCGCGGCGGGCGGTTCCGTCGGCGCGGAGAACCCCGCCGCGCGTGGCGCGTCCGATCTGTGGGGTCTGGGCGCGGCAGACGATCCCGTCGGCGCGGAAGGCCTCGCCGCGTGGGACGGCTCGGCTGCGGGCGCGCGCGTTTTTGCCCCCGCGCAGGACTCCGCTGCAATCTCCCCGCCCGGCGGCTCGGACGCCGATGGGGCGCAAACCCGCGAAGGGCTTGGCGGCCTGCTGTCCCGCCTGCTCTCGTCCGTCGCGCAGCTAAAGGACATCGGCGTCCGGCAGCTGACCCGGCTGGTTCAGGGCGGCGTACCGGAGGCCGCCGACGCCCTCGCGGCGGCGCGGCAGGCTGTTGAGAACACCTATTCCGTGAGCCGCGGCTTAACGTCGCTCGAGGCCATTCTGGCGCGTTATGTGCTCGGCAGTGAATATGGCGCGGGGGCCGGTACCGGCTTTGGCGGCTCGGCGGTCTTGGGTCTTGCCGGGGGCTTTTTTGGCCGGTGGGGCGGCGCGCAAAATCCGTGGGGTCCGGGCGACCTCGGCGGCGGAGGCGCGTCCTCGGCGGGCGGGGGCGGCGCTTCGGCGGGCTCCGGCGGCTCATGGGGCGGCTCGGGCGCTTGGAACGGCGCGGGTGGCTTTTTTGCGGGCGGCGGCGGCGCGGGGACCGGTTCCGGCTTTGGCGGCGAGCAGGGCCGCGCGGTCCTGCGGGAGCTCGGCGCGATCCGAAACTTACTGCCGGGCGCGGATTTGAAGGCGCTAAAGAACGGCGCGGACATTTCCGATATATACAATGAGCTGAAAGATCGGCTTTCCGCCCTCGAAAGCAGGCTGTCGAGGCTTGGGATGCGGCAGGACGACCCGGTCGGCAAGATCGTTTCGTCGATGAAAGACAATATCCGCGCGCAGGAACAGTTAAACCGGAACCAGATTTGTTTCCAAATTCCGTTCCTGTACAACCAGAAGCCTTCGAGTCTGACCGTTTATGTATTCGATCAGAAACGCGGCGGCAAGGGCAAAAAAGCGGGCGAGACCCTGAGCGTCGCGCTCAACTTGGAAACAGAGACGCTCGGGACGCTCGACATCGGTTTGAAAGTTTCAGAAAAGCGTGTGGACCTTGAAATTGTCGCGGCCAATCAGACCGTGCGGAACTACCTGAACGGGATCGTCGGGACGCTGAGCGGCCGCGTGCGGGACGCCGGTTTTACGGTGGGGGACATCCTCTGCGAGGTAAAACCCTCGGCGACTGGCAGGAGACCCTCCGGAACGGGGGACAGGGATACGCTCTCGCTTCGCTCCGTCGGTGCGGAACAGGACGCGGCGCAAGCCGCGGCGCGGACGCGCAGGCGCGCAATGGCACAGCGCCCCGCCCGCCCGGGAGTCGACCTCAAGGTGTAATAGACGCAGAGAGAACGGTCATAAGCATGGGAAAGAAGCCGGACAGGCGCGCGATCGCGCTGAAATATGACGCCGAAAAAGGCGCCGCGCCGCTGATTACAGCGGTCGGAAAGGGCGCGGTCGCCGACCGTATCATCGAGGTCGCGCAGGAGAGCGGCATTGCGCGCGTCGAGGACGAATTTCAGGCAAACGCGCTGAGCGCGTTCGACGCGGGGTCCCGCGTCCCCAAATTTTTGTACGATTTAGTGGCAGAAGTGCTGCTTTTTGTAGAAGAAGCCGATATCAAAAATCAAAATGGAGGTGTGCTTCATTGATTATCAACCACAATATCATGGCCCTAAATACTTATAACAAGTATAATATCGCCAGCAACCGGCTGTCGCAGAACCTGTCGCGGCTGTCCTCCGGGCTCCGCATCAACCGCGCGGCGGACGACGCGGCCGGCCTTGCGATTTCGGAGAAGATGAAGGCCCAGATTGCCGGGCTCGAACAGGCTTCCCGAAACGCGATGGACGGCAACTCGCTGATCATGACGGCGGAGGGCGCGCTCAGCGAGGTTCACGCAATGCTCGCGCGGATGCGCGAATTGGCCGTTCAGGCCGCGAACGACACCTATACCTCGGCGGATCGTATGACGATTCAGAACGAGATCGAGCAGTTAAAAGAGGAAATCAACCGGATTTCGACCGCGACGCAGTTCAACCGCAAGAACCTGCTCGACGGCTCGAGTTCGGCGATCGTATCGACCGACCGGCTGACGACGAAGGTCTACATGCGCGACGGGCTTAGGATCATCGACCAGTTCGGCCAGAAGATGGCGGGCGGCGGCAACTATGTGATTGTCGTGTCCGGCGTCGCGGGTACGAGCGAGGTTGAGAAGTCGAACATTCTGTATGTCAAGCATGAGGTCGACACGGACGGAGACGGCACGGTCGACTTGCATGTCGGCGACATCGCGACGACCGGCGCAAAGCTCTACGACATTCGCGAATTTTGGGACAGCAACGGCAACTTCCTGCTCGAGGAGCCAAAGACGATCACGATCATGCAGGGCGACGGCAAACGCACCGCGGTCACGATCTATGGCAGCGACACGCTCGGGACGCTGATGTTCAAGCTGAACGAGGCGATCGGCGACGCGAAGGGGCTCGGGCAGGACGCGCTGTTCGGCAGCGGTTTTACAGCGGCGAACAGGAGTTATGTGAGCTTTGTGGACCCCACGCTCGCGTCCTCGAATACGAGCGGCCTTGCGACGGTGCCGGGCACGCTCGTGATTCAGTCGGCGATTCCGGGCAAGGGCGGCGCGCTGAACTTTATCGGCGACGACTCGATCATCAATGCGCTCGGCCTGTCCACGATCCGCTACGCGACCGAGACGAAGTTTACGTCGAGCGTATACGACGCGCATGACCCGACAAAAGTCATCGCGACGAACGTACAGTTTGAGGGCAATTTACTCGTCGGCATCCTGCATCCGAACGTCGACGTCGAGATTTCGTCGACGACGTCGCTGGAGGCGAAGATCGCCGCTGTCAATGGTTTCAATGAGATTCAGTGGGATTCGATCGGCGAGGAACGGACCTTTATCCACCTCGCGGACCGTTCGATGGTGTTCCACGTCGGCCCCAACTCGCTTCAGGACGTGAACGCGGCGATCGGCAACATGAACACCTCGGCGCTGGGTCTGGACGGGCTGCTCGTGACGACGAATCCGCTCGCGAACAAGGCGATCCGCACGCTCGACCTCGCGATCGACAAGGTGTCCTCGGCGCGCTCAAAGCTCGGCGCGGTGCAGAATCGCTTGGACCACACGGTCAGCAACCTGAACGAGATGGCGCTGAACCTGACGAGCGCGCTCTCGCGGATTCAGGACGCGGACATGGCAAAGGAGATGACGGAGTTCACAAAGAACAACATCATTCTGCAAGCCGCGACCGCAATGCTCGCGCAGGCAAATCAGCTCCCGCAGAACGTGCTCCAGCTGCTGCGCTAAAAGGCGGACGCCGCGGCCGCGCGAGGCGCGCGCTAAATCACATAAAAAATCGGCGGCACGGTCAAGCGGCCGTGCCGCTCTTTAAAGGGGGTCGGGTATGAAGCCAGCGGGTGGAACATATCAGCCGGGCCGGAGGAATGTCGGAGTGATTCCGACGGGCCTAAAAGCGGAACGACGCGCGCCGGATACGCAGGGAGGACCCGTCACGCCGGAGTCGGCGGGCGATCCGGGCGCGTGGAACACGCAGGGCGCGTTTATTACGCCCGAAAAAAAATATCAGGCCGCGAAGGTGATGTCCGCGTCGCCGCTCGAGCTGATCTTGGTCATGTACGAGCAGTTCTTCGCGCTGATCCCGGACATCAAGGCGAGTATCGGCAAAAAGTCTCAGGCCGCGATGGAGCCGGACTCGGAGCGCGCGCACGCAATCATCGAGGAACTGATCAACGCGCTCGATTTCGACATCGAGATGTCAAAAGACCTCGGGGCGATCTATTTCTATGTGCGCGACCGAATCCTCGAGGCGAATATCCGATTTGATCCGGCGATCTGGGATCACATCGAGGCGACGATGCGCCCGCTGTACGAGGGTTTCTCCGAGGCGGCAAAGCAACTTGCCCCAACCGCGAAGCCCGGCGCGCTTCCGTCGAACAATCCGTCGATCGTTGCGGGCATGACATACGGTCAGGGCAAGTTAAAAGAAATCGTCGTCAATACGAAAAGCGGCCTGCAGGTGTAGATATGTACTGTTTCACCGCAGAAAAAGTACCAAAAATGCGCTGGGGGTTTCGAATTCCCCCCGTCCCCTAAACGACCAGGGGCACCGGCCCTGGACCCCGGACCCCGGGAAATACACTTCATTCCAGAAA
>JAITSR010000428.1 GCA_031287655.1 Clostridiales bacterium | reverse complement strand
GCCCGCGCAGCCGGCGAGCGCGCGCAGCCGCCCGCGCGCCTTCAGTCGGCGCCCGAGACGCAGCAAGTCGTCGTCGGTCTCGGCGTCATAGATCAGGATGGACGCGCCATCCGCGCCGTTCATATTCTCCGCGTCGCCTCCGCCGTCCGCGCCGTCCGCACAGCCGCCCTCCTTCACAGTGTCCGCCCTGCCCTCCTTCGCGCCGTTCGTATCCTTCGCGTCGTTCGTATCCTTCGCGCCGTTCGCATTCTCCGCGCCGTTCGTATCCTCCGTATCGATCCCGCCGTCCGCCTTGCAGACGCGGATTGGCAGACTCACGGCGGGCAGACAGGTCTGTTCGGCGATGATCCGCGCGACCTCGCTGTGCCGCACCGGCTCGAACGGGTCGTTGGCAAAAACACTCTCGCCGAGCGGCAGGCCGTCGATGTACTGTATGCCTCCGCGCGTCACGCGTCCGCTCTTCGGGAACGCCGGGGCAAACGCGAGCGCAGACGCGCCGCACGCGCCCAGCATCGCGGCTAGCTCCGCGCCGATATTGCCGCGCAGCGCGGAGTCGGTCTTTTTATAAAAGTGTGTAAAACCGCGCCGCACAGCCTCCCGTGTCAGCCGCCCGACGCGCTCCGCCGCGGCTTCCGGCGCGATATGCCGCGACTCCGCATCGACCACAAGCACGGAAAAGCCCTCGCGCTTCGCCCGGTCAAAATCCCCGCCCGCCCCCAACGTCACAAGCACCGGCGCGCCGAGTCTCGCGAACTGCACGCCCGTGTCGAGCGCGCCCGTAAAGTCGTCCGCAATCACAAAAACCCGATTCTGATTTTGATCTTGATCCCGATCCACATCCCGGTCCCTATCCCGGTCGCTATCCCGGTCGCTATCCCGGCCGCCCTTCATATGAACCATTCCGCCTTCCGATTGTAACGTTGATTTTCTGATTTGCGGGCGCAGCCCGCTTTATGACATTTTACTCCGGTCGCCGCGCGGCCGCAAGCGGTCGTGGTTAATTATTGTATCGGCGGCGGCAATATGCCTATATTCATATCAAATCATATATAAGACTTGGTTTTTGGATGAAAATATGCTATTCTAAAAAGGCATGTACGGTGGAGATAATGTGATGAACGAAACTGAATTTTTCAAAGCGATAGCCGATTTGATAAACTCCGCCCGCCGTCACGCCGAAAAGAGCGTGAACACGGCTATGGTCGTGACATACTATGAAATAGGGCGGCGTATAGTCGAAAAAGAACAGGGCGGAGAAAAACGCGCCAAGTACGGACAACATCTTTTGCAGGAACTGTCGAAGTATCTCACTGACAACATCGGTAAAGGTTATTCTGTCCAAAATTTGCGATTGTTTCGCCAATTTTATATGGAATATTCCGACAGTCAAATTCGCCAAACAATGTTTAGCGAATTAACAAACAGCGATTTGCAAATTTCAGAAACGGTCTTTTCGAAATTCAGCCCGGCTATTAGTTGGTCGCACTATATCAAGCTGATGCGGATAAAAGACCTTAAAGAACGTCGATTTTACGAAGTTGAAATCGCAGATAATAACTGGTCGCTGTCGGAGTTTAGACGGCAGTTCGATACATCGCTTTATGAGCGGCTTGCTCTGTCTCGCGACAAAGACAAAGTTCGTGAATTATCGCAAAAAGGTCAAAGGCTCGAAACGCCGGGCGATCTATTCAAAGAGCCGTATGTATTGGAGTTTACCGGGCTTTCTGAACGCGCCGAATACAGCGAATCCGACTTAGAGCAACGGCTTATAGACCATTTGCAGAAATTTATGCTTGAACTTGGCAAAGGTTTTGCGTATATGGGTCGGCAGGTACGCATTACCTACTCCGAAAAACATTTTTGGGTGGATTTGGTTTTCTATAATCGCTTGCTAAGGTGTTTCGTGCTTATAGATTTAAAACTCGGAGAAATTTCTCATAACGACACCGGGCAAATGCAGACGTATGTCAACTACTATGACAGGAAAATAAAAATGTCTGACGAAAATCCGACAATCGGCATTGTGCTGTGCAAAGACAAGGACGACGCACTGGTCGAAATGATGCTGCCGGAAGATAACAATCAGATTTTTGCGGCGCGTTATCAAACAATTCTGCCGAGCAAGGAGGAGCTGCGGAAAGCATTAGAGTGGACCGACACGGAGGAAGAGTAAATGGCAAATAAAATAACTTTTCAATCTCGGTCGCTATCCCGACCGCCCTTCATATGACCCACTCCGCCTTCCGATTGTTCAGACCACATCCATGCCCCTCCGTCGGAGGGGAATTATTCCCATGTCTGACCGTTACATTCTACTCCGGTAGCCGCGCGGCCGCAAGCGGATGTATGTTTCGGTCGCTTTTATTGGGGCGACAACTATGGTATACTCAATTTATAGTCAATTGACCAAATGCGGTGAATCGACAGAACGCGGATGAGGACTCCGCAAATCGGGAGGTGTCTGGCGCGGTGCATGAGAGCGACAAAACGAAGGCTGACAGCGGCGCACAGGGCGGTGGCGAAAAACCGGCGCGCAATCGAATATTCGCGGGGCTGATCCATCGGTATGTGTTCTCGGCGGAGCTTCCGCTCGAGGCGCGCTTGATCAATATGATCTATCTGGTCGGCATGACGCTCGCTTTTGTCGCCGCGCTCGGGCGGTTCGCGCTCGGCGCGCCTGTGAGCCTGTACGCCGTAATCTTTGCGATCTCAGTGTCCGTCTGCGTCTTGATGTATGTCTGCAACCGCTTTCGCATTTACGCGCAGACCACGCGCTTCACAATCATCCTGCTCTGCGACGTGCTGTTTCCGCTCGCGTTTTTCTTTATCGGCGGCGTTGAGAGCAGTATCCCCGCGTATTTCGCACTCAGCATTACGCTGATCTTCCTGCTCTCGCGCGGCAAGGCGCTGATCGTCCTGCTCTCGACGCACATCGCGATCCTCCTCGC
Organism: Clostridiales bacterium; assembly: GCA_031287655.1. Classification (GTDB taxonomy): domain Bacteria; phylum Bacillota; class Clostridia; order WRLR01; family WRLR01; genus JAITSR01. Next base: position 2,256 of record JAITSR010000428.1, on the reverse strand, counting down.
CTGCTACTATATCGGCGCGTCGTTCCCGGAACTCGTCGTTTTCGACCCGACGCCCACGCAAAAATACATGGACCACATCCAGACCTTCCTGATCGTCGGCCTGTGCATCGGTCTGATCGTCAAATTTCAAACCGGCATTTACCGCGCTGAAAAGCATAAAGCCGACGCCGCGATGGGCGCGCTCGAGGCGGCGCTGCAAACGACCGCGGCGATGTTCGAGGGCAACCCGCATATCAACGTGCTGTTTGATTCCGACGGCAGCGTGATCGACGGCAATCCGGCGGCGATCGAATATATGGGCTTTTCAACGAAGGCGGAAATGCTCGAAAAGTTCTCTGACTTCCTCGCGGACAGCATTCCGGAGTTCCAGCCGGACGGGTCCCCGTCCATCCCTCTGCGCGACCGGCTCGGCGCCGCGATCGAACGGGGGCACATCCGCTATGAGACGGAGCTTGTCATTTTCGGGCGGAAGCGCGCGATGGACGTCGAGATGCGGCGTATCCCGCATCGGGGCGGCTATACGGTCGCAAGCTACCTCGTCGACCTGACCACGTCCCGCGATGCGCGCAACGAGCTGATCCACCGCGACCAGCTGCTCTCCGCGGTAAACGAGGTCGCCGCGATCCTGCTGACGGAGACCACCCGAGACGAGGTTGCGATCAAGGACCGTCTGCTCGACGCGCTGCGCGTGCTCTCCGTCTGCATAGAGGTGGACCGCGCGTACCTGTGGCGCAATTTTCGCGTGGACGGCGTCCTCTATTCCGAGCAAATCACCGTGTGGCAGCGCAGGGGCGCGCCGCCCCCGCTTGTTACGGAGATCCCGTTCACGGGGGTCCTGCGCGGCTTCGGGCGCGACGGGGTCGATGAGGACATCGACGTGATCAACCTCAGAGTCTCCGACATCCCCCCCGACGCGATCGACCGGAACGCGACGCATGGCATGAAATCCCTGCTCGTCACGCCGATCTACCTCGGCGGGGCGTTCTGGGGCTTTATCACTTTTGAGGACTTCACGCGCGAGCGCCTTTTTCCGCAGGAGGACGAGAACATCATCTCCTACGGCGCGATGCTGATCGGCACGGCGCTCCGGCGCTCGGAAATGGTCGCGAACCTGATCGCCGCGCGCGAAACGGCGCTTGCGAGCACAAAGGCCAAAAGCGAGTTCCTCGCGAACATGAGCCACGAGATCCGCACGCCGATGAACGCGATCATCGGCATGACGAACATCGGCAAGTCGTCCGCCGACCTCGAGCGCAAGGACTACGCGTTCGGCAAGATCGAGGACGCCTCGACGCATCTGCTCGGCGTGATCAACGACATTCTGGATATGTCCAAGATCGAGGCGAACAAGCTCGAGCTCTCGTTCGCGGAGTTCAATTTTGAGCGGATGCTGCAAAAGGTCGTGAACGTCATGAGCTTCCGCGTCGACGAAAAACACCAGAATTTTTCCGTGTCGATCGACAGGCATATCCCGCGCGTTCTGATCGGCGACGATCAGCGGCTCGCGCAGGTCGTCACGAACCTCTTGGGCAACGCCGTAAAGTTTACGCCGGAGCAGGGCGCGATCCGCCTCGCCGCAAGCCTCGAAAAGGAGGACGAGGGGGGCGTCTGCACGATCCGGATAGCGGTCAGCGACACGGGCATCGGCATCAGCGAGGAACAGCAGAGCCGCCTGTTCAATTCGTTCCAGCAGGCGGACAGCAGCACGTCGCGCAACTTCGGCGGCACGGGGCTCGGGCTCACGATTTCCAAGCGGATCGTCGAGTTGATGGGCGGCGAGATATGGATTGATTCGGAGCTCGGGCGCGGTTCGACATTCGCGTTTACGATCCGTGTGGAGCGCGCCGCGGGCGCGGAGGGCGCCGACGCCGCCATGGATTCGGCCGGCCCGAGTATGCGCTGGGGGGATGTCCGTTTGCTCGCGGTCGACGACGCGCTGGAGGTCCGGGAGTTTTTTGACGAGATCGGAAAGCGGTTCGGAATCCACTGCGACACCGCGGACAGCGGCGGCGCGGCGCTTTTCGCGATCCGGCAAAACGGGCCGTATGACATCTATTTTATCGACTGGAAAATGCCCGGAATGGACGGGATCGAGCTCTCCCGGCAGATCAAGGTACATGCGGCGCAGACCGACCATTCGATCGTCACGCTGATTTCGGCCGCGGAGTGGGGCGCGGTCGAGGCCGACGCGAAGGCCGCGGGCGTCGACCGCTTCATGCCAAAGCCGCTGTTCCCCTCCTCGATCGCCGACTGTAT